>NZ_CP054023.1:300000-457341 GCF_005862305.2 Rhizobium indicum
GGGACTTTTTTCCGCCAGAGCCAATGCGGCGGCGCAGATATCAGCCGTACCGCGCATTGCGATCGTCGGGCGCGGCTTTTCCGGCATGATGACGGCTATCGCGCTGATGAAGACGGTGCGCGCGCCCTTCCACCTGCAGCTGTTCGATCCGAATTCGTCGGTCAGCGGTGGGCAGGCGCTGGCCTCAGTCCGTTCCTCGACGATCCTCAACACCCGCGTCCGCGATCTCTCGGTTTCGGTCGGCGACAACGACGATTTCAACGACTGGCTCTGCAGCAATGCCGCCTTCCGCGCCGCCGTGCCGGCCGCCATTCCCGGATTCCGGCAGATCTTCGTGCCGAAGGAGATCTTCAGCGATTATGTCTACCAGCGCTTTTCGGAAGCGCTTGCCGCGCGTAGGGACATCACCGTCCAGGTCTGCAACGATCCGGTCGTGGCGATCCGCAGGAGCCACGGCAACCGCTTCCTGCTTGAAAGCGCCAATCCAGCTAACCCGCTGTTTGACACCGTCATCCTCGCCACCGGCTACGGCCTGACCGCGCCGGATGCCGGCGGCGAGGACGTTTCGCCAATCAGGGCCCAGCGCCTCGTCGCGCGGCCGCATGCGGTGTTGCTCGGCAGCGGCATCCGCGTCGTCGACCAGCTGCTGCAGCTGCGCGATTCCGGCTATGCCGGCCAGGTGACGATCATTTCCCGGCGCGGATTCCTGCCCCAGAGCCATACGCCGAATTCCGCCGATCCGGTCTTCCCCGCCGAAGCGCTGCCGCAGAGCCTGCCGGAGATCGTCCGCTTCATCCGTCAAGCCTGTCGCGAGGCGGAGGAAGCGGGGCGAAGCTGGCAATCGGTGATGAACGGCCTCAGAAAACATGCCCGTTCGCTCTGGCGCTCGCTGCCGGCGCGCGACAAGCATCAGTTCAACCGCCATCTCAGGGCAATCTACGACAGCCATCGCAACCGCCTGCCGGAAGCCATGCACCTGCGCCTGAAACGCGAGCTCGCCGAAGGCCGCACGGTGCTGCGCCGCGGCCGGGCCGGCCGCCGGGGCTTGAGCGGCCTGTTCTTCACACCGGCCGGTTCCGCTGCCGAGGAAGTCATCCATGCCGAGCGCATCATCGATTGCCGCTGCCAGGCGCCTGATCTTTCAGCACCCTTGATGCAGAGCCTGCTTTCCGCCGGCCTCGCCATGCCGGACGAGCTTTCGCTCGGGCTCGCGGTCAATGCGCGCGGTGAGCCCTTCCTGGAGGATGGTTCGACGGTCGCCGGGCTCTTTGCAGTCGGCCCGCTCGGTCTCGGAAGCCTGCCCGATATCGATCTCGTGCCGGAGATCGTGTCGCAGGCCTATGCCGCTGCCGAGCGGATCAATGAGAGGTTCTACCCGCAGGTCAAGGCCGTCTGAAATTCGGGCCGTTTCGGAACCATCCGCCCCCTGCTGCGTTATAAAGCGCTGGTGAATCCGAGGGGCCGATGGAAGTGCTGAATCGACATGACACGTCTCTTGACGAAGAGGGACGCTTTCGCCTTCTGGTCGATGCCATCACCGACTACGCTATCTATATGCTGAGCCCCGAAGGCATCGTCACCAGCTGGAATACTGGCGCCCAGCGCTTTAAAGGTTACAAGCCTTCTGAAATTCTCGGCGAGCATTTTTCCCGTTTCTATCTGGAAGAGGACCGCGCCGCGGGAATACCGGCACGCGCGCTCGCCACGGCGGAGGAGCATGGCCGGTTCGAGGGGGAAGGCTGGCGCCAGCGCAAGGATGGAACCCGCTTCTGGGCGCATGTGATCATCGATCCGATCCGTCGTCCCTCCGGCGAGCTCATCGGCTATGCCAAGATCACCCGCGACCTGACCGAACGCAGAGCAGCTGAACAGACTATCCGCCAGAGCGAGGAACAATTCCGCCGGCTCGTCCAGGGCGTCTCGGATTATGCGATCTACATGCTCGATCCCGACGGCAATGTCAGCAGTTGGAATTTCGGCGCCGAGCGTATCAAGGGCTATCGACCGCAAGAAATCATCGGCCGGCATTTCTCGACCTTCTATACCGCCGAGGACCGCGAAGCCGGCGTGCCGCAGACCGCGCTCGATATTGCGCGCGCCGAGGGCCGGTTCGAGAGGGAAGGCTGGCGTGTCCGCAAGGACGGCACCCGTTTTTGGGCCAGCATCGTCATCGACGTCATTCGGGACGACGAAGGCGATGTGCTCGGTTTCGCGAAGATCACCCGCGATATCACCGAGAAGATGGAGACCCAGCGGGCACTGGAGCAGGCGCGCGAAGAGCTCTTCCAGTCGCAGAAGATGGAGGCGATCGGTCAATTGACCGGCGGTATCGCCCATGATTTCAACAATCTGCTGATGGCTGTGCTCGGCAGTCTCGAAATCCTGAAGAAGCGCATGCCGCAGGATCTCTCGCTGACATCGCTGGTCGACAACGCCATGCAGGGCGCCCAGCGCGGTGCCGCGCTGACGCAGCGCATGCTGGCCTTTTCCCGCCGGCAGGAACTGCACATGGAGCCGATCGACGTCTCCGGACTGGTCCGTGGCATGATGGATATTCTGAGCCGTTCGCTCGGCCCGCTCACCGTGATCGAGACCTCGTTCCCCGTCAGGCTGCCGACGATCATGACCGATCCGAACCAGCTGGAGATGGCGATCCTGAACCTCGTCGTCAACGCCCGCGATGCGATGCCATCCGGCGGCCGGATCGCGCTTCGCGCTTCCGAGGAATCGGTCCCGTCAGGCAAGAGTCCGCTGCCGCCCGGCCGCTATGTGCGCATCGCGGTAGTCGATGAAGGCGAAGGCATGGATGCAAAGACGGTGGAGCAGGCAATCACGCCGTTCTTCACCACCAAGGGTATCGGCAAAGGCACCGGTCTCGGCCTTTCCATGGTTCAGGGCCTTGCGTCCCAGTCCGGCGGCCGCCTCATCCTGAAGAGCAGCCTCGGCCAAGGCACGACGGCCGAATTGTGGTTCCCGGTCGTCATTGCCGAGCAGGTGACCGCGGTAGCTGCAGACCTGCCGCAACGCGAGGAAAACGCGCCGCGTCGGCTGCGCATCGTCGCCGTCGATGACGATGGTCTGGTGCTGATGAATACGACACTGATGCTCGAGGATCTCGGCCATACCGTATTCGAGGCGATGGCGGGTTCCGAGGCGCTCGACATCCTGCGCAAGCAGCAGGTCGATCTGGTGATTTGCGACCATGCCATGCCGCGCATGACGGGCGCGCAGCTCGCCCAGGCGATCCGCGACGAATGGCCTGATATGCCGATCATCCTCGCAACCGGTTACGCCGAAATCCCCGAAGGGGCAGGCATCGTCGATCTGCCCCGCCTGGGCAAACCCTTCTCGCAGGCGCAGCTCGCCGAGGCGATCAGCCGGATCGCTTCATAAGCGGCGTCGGCTATCCCTCTCACCGCGAAGAATGAACACCAGCAATGCCAGCACCATTGCCGCCAGGGCGTACCAGGTGATCGCGTAGACGAGATGGTTGTTGGGGAAAGCGATGACGGTCAGGCCGCCGACAGGCAGGCCTCCCGGATTGGCAGCCGCATCGGCGTCGATGAAATAGGGCGCGATCGCACCGATGCCGCGCTTTTGCGCGATCGCTGCGACATCGCGCGAATACCAGCGGTCGGCTACGACGTCGTTGGATTGCAGCAGCGATCCCTTCGGCTCCGTCATCCGCATCAGCCCGGTGATCTCGACCCGGCCGGATAGTTCACCCTCGCGGCGCGAGGCCGGGTCGCGCCGGTCGGTCGGCACGAAACCACGATTGATGAGGATTGATGTCCCGTCGGCAAGCGTCAGCGGCGCCAACACCCAATATCCCGGTCCCAGCGCGGTTGAGGCATAGACCAGCGTTTCCTTGTCGTTCGCCAGCATCCCGGCCGCGGTCACCCGCCGATATTCGTCATCAGTGGCATTGACCTGGTCCCAGTCGGCGCGCGCCGGGGCCGGCACGGGTGACGCATGCACACGCTGGTCGACGCGGGCGATGAGGTCGCGTTTCCAAGCCAACCGCTCGACCTGCCAGGTGCCGAGTGCGGAAAGTGCCGCGGCAAGCAGCACCAGGCAGCCGGCGAAGATCGCGCGTTTGACCTGATAATGCCGTCTTTCCGATTTTTCCGAGGGAGCCTGCGGATGACGCTGCCGCCGCCCCTTCGTGACCGTCACGGCATGTTCTTCATCATCTCGGGGCTCATCGGCATCATGTTGGTGTTGAGATGATGCATGACCCAGAGCGAACCGGAGAGCGCGATGGCGACGATGATGAGGGTGAAGATCAGCGCCATGATCGTCCAGCCGCCCTCGCTCCTGGTATTCATGTGCAGGAAGAAGACCATGTGGACGACGATCTGGATCGCACCCAGGCCCATCACCAGAACCGCCGTCAGCGTCGGGCTGGCGAAGACGCCTGACATGACCAGCCAGAAGGGAATGGCGGTCAGGATGACGGAGAGCACGAAGCCCGTCATGTAGCTGCGGAACGTGCCATGGCCGGCCTGATGGCCGTGGCTGTGGCCGTGATGAGCCTCGTGGGCGTCCTCATGTGCAGGTGCTTGCGAACTCATCCGAGAACTCCCAACAGATAGACGAAGGAAAAGACGCCGATCCAGACGACGTCGAGGAAGTGCCAGAACATCGACAGGCACATCAGGCGGCGGCGGTTGGCCTCGATCAGCCCGTGCATCGATACCTGCACCATCAGCGTGATCAGCCAGATGATGCCGAAGGTGACGTGCAGACCGTGCGTGCCGACCAGTGTGAAGAAAGAAGACAGGAAGGCGCTGCGCGTCGGCCCGGCGCCTTCATGGATCAGGTGGATGAACTCGTAGAGCTCGAGCCCGATGAAAGCCGCGCCGAACAGGCCGGTGACGCCAAGCCAGAACAGCGTTTCCGCCTTTGCGTTCCGCTCCATCTGCAGCATGGCGAAGCCGTAGGTGATCGAGGAGAACAGCAGCATCGAGGTGTTGAGGGCAACGATCGGCAGATCGAAGAGATCGGCCGGCGACGGGCCGGCGGCATAATTGCGGCCGAGCACGCCATGCGTGGCAAACAGCACCGCGAAGATCAGGCAGTCGCTCATCAGGTAGAGCCAGAAACCGAGATTGGTGCTGTTCTCCGGATGATGATCTACCGTCAGGTAGAATTCAGGCTTTTCGGCCGTGTCGATGGTGTGATCGCTCATGGTCTCTTACACCTGCTCGGCAAGCAGCGCGGTGCGCTTGCCTTCCGTTTCGGTTACCTCTTCGGCGGGGATGTAGAAGTCGCGTCTGTAGTTGAAGGTATGGCCGATCGCCACAGCCAGCATGGCGACGAAGGAGACGACGGCCAGCCACCACATGTACCAGATCAGGCCGAAGGCGAGTGCGACGCTGATAGCAGACAGGATCGCGCCGGTGCCGGTGTTCTTCGGCATGTGGATCGGCCGGAAACCTTCCAGCGGACGCGCGTAACCGCGGTTCTTCATGTCGTACCAGCCGTCATGATCGTGCACGACAGGCGTCAAGGCGAAGTTGTATTCCGGCGGCGGCGAGGAGGTCGACCATTCCAGCGTACGGCCATCCCAGGGATCGCCGCTGTCGTCGCGCAATTCCTCGCGCCTCATGAAGCTGACGACGATCTGGATCAGGAAGGCGGCAATGCCAAGCGCAATCAGGCCGACGCCGAAAGCGGCGATGATGAACCAGATCTGTATCGACGGGTCCTCGAACTGGCTCATGCGGCGGGTGACGCCCATCAGACCCAGCACGTAGAGCGGCATGAAGGCGAACCAGAAGCCGATCTGCCAGAACCAGAAGCTCATCTTGCCCCAGAAGGGATCGAGCTTGAAGCCGAACGCCTTCGGGAACCAGTAGTTCACGCCGGCGAACATGCCGAAGAGTACGCCGCCGATGATGACGTTGTGAAAGTGAGCGATGAGGAACAGCGAATTGTGCAGCACGAAGTCGGCAGGCGGCACGGCAAGCATGACGCCGGTCATGCCGCCGATGACGAAGGTCACCATGAAGCCGACCGTCCACAGCATCGGCACCTCATAGCGGATGCGGCCGCGATACATGGTGAAGAGCCAGTTGAACATCTTCGCCCCCGTCGGGATCGAGATGATCATCGTGGTGATGCCGAAGAAGGAGTTGACGCTGGCGCCTGAGCCCATGGTGAAGAAGTGGTGCAGCCAGACGATGTAGGACAGGATCATGATCACGCAGGTCGCGTAGACCATCGAGGCGTAGCCGAACAGGCGTTTGCCGGAGAAGGTGGCGACGACTTCCGAGAAGATGCCGAAGGCCGGCAGCACGAGGATGTAGACCTCCGGATGACCCCAGATCCAGATGAGGTTGATGTACATCATCGGATTGCCGCCGAGGTCGTTGGTAAAGAAGTTCGTGCCGGCATAGCGGTCGAGCGACAACAGGGCGAGCGTTGCCGTCAGGATCGGGAATGAGGCGACGATCAGCACGTTGGTGCAAAGCGCCGTCCAGGTGAAGACCGGCATCTTCATGAAGGTCATGCCCGGCGCACGCATCTTGACGATGGTGGCGATCAGGTTGATGCCCGAAAGCGTCGTTCCCACACCGGCCACCTGCAGGCCCCAGATATAATAGTCGACGCCGACGCCCGGACTGTAGGCCGCGCCCGACAGCGGCGGGTAGGCGAGCCAGCCGGTCTGGGCGAATTCGCCGATGAACAGCGACAGCATGATGATGATCGCGCCGGCGGTGGTCATCCAGAAAGAGAAGTTGTTGAGGAAGGGGAAGGAGACGTCGCGCGCGCCGATCTGCAACGGCACCACGAAGTTCATCAAACCGGTGACGAAGGGCATCGCCACGAAGAAGATCATGATGACGCCGTGAGCGGTGAAGATCTGGTCGTAATGGTGCGGCGGCAGGTAGCCCTCCGAACCGTTGAAGGCGATCGCCTGCTGGATGCGCATCAGGATCGCGTCGGAGAAGCCGCGCAACAGCATGATGACGGCCAGGATCACATACATGATGCCGATCTTCTTGTGATCGACGCTGCAGATCCAGTCCCGCCAGAGCGGGGCCCAGAACTTGAAATAGGTGATGATGCCGAGCAACGCGATGGCGCCGATGACGACGCCAATGAAGGTCACGACCAGGATCGGCTCGTGATAAGGGATGGCATCGAGGGTCAACCGGCCGAAGACGAACTTCAGGAGGTCAGGATTGGAAAACATGGAACAACCCGTTCATTATGTCTTGCGACGCAAAGCGCCAGGTTAATTGTTATTGTTGAGCTGCGCCGGCGCCGGATCGGCGCCATTGCTCATGCCGGGCATGGAATGACCCTGATGTTGCATGTCAGTTCCGGGCATGTCGTGCTGCATGGTGTTGCCGTCGGTACGCTCGGCGGGCTCGCTTCGCGCCGGAGCCCCTGTCGCCGGCACGGTGGCGGCGGGCGCCACGATGCCTTCGTCGGCATAACGGTTGTCATATTGCAGCTTTTCGCGGTTCTCGGCACTTTCCTTGCCGCCGCCGCCCATCATGTCGATGTGCATCATCTCGTTCATGCACATCTTGCCGGGCGTGGCGCACATGTTGAGGATGGCGTTGTAAAGGTCGGCATCGGCGCCGGCATAATAACGCACCGGTTCCTTCTCGCTCGGCTTCTCGAGCTTCAGGTAGGCGTCGCGGTTGAGCATTGTGCCCCGCTCCTTGACCTGCGCCACCCAGGCGTCAAATCCCTCTTGGGTAAGGCCGTGGAACTTGAAGCGCATATGCGAGAAGCCTGCGCCGCTGTAATTGGCGGAGAAGCCCTCATATTCGCCTTCCTTGTTGATGACGGCATGCAGCTTCGTCTCCATGCCCGGCATCGCATAGATCTGGCCGGCAAGGGCAGGTATGTAGAAGGAGTTCATCACCGAGGAGGCGGTGATCTTGAAATTGATCGGCATGTCGACCGGGGCAGCGAGCTCGTTGACGGTGGCAATGCCGAGTTCGGGATAGAAGAACAGCCACTTCCAGTCGAGCGCCACGACCTCGACGTTCAACGGCTTGGTATCGGCCGGAATGGCGCGCTCCGCATCGAGGCGGTCGAGCGGGCGGTAGGGATCGAGCTTATGGGTGGAAATCCAGGTCACGGCGCCGAGCGCGATGATGATCGCAAGCGGCGCTGCCCAGATCACGATTTCGAGGCGGGTCGAATGGTGCCATTCCGGCGCATAGGTGGCAGCCGTATTGAGCGGCGGTAGCGCCAGGCGAAGAACAGCGTCAGGAAGATCACCGGGATGATGATCAAAAGCATCAGCACCGTCGAGATGACGATGAGATCGCGCTGTTGCGCGGCGATGTCGCCGGAGGGCGCCATGACCACCATGTTGCATCCTGCCAGGAAAAGCAGCGGCAAGACGGATAGAAGGCGGGAAAACTTCACCAGTTTTAGCACGTCTCTAAGCTCTTGTTGTTTCGTTCGTTCCGCGACTAACGCACTGAACCGGATAGCGACATGAGGTGTTTGGTCGCAGTGCAGCAATCATGCCGCACTGCGGCACAAATCATGGTGCACTACAGCTTTGGAATCCTGATGAATTCAAGAAGGATTCTTTCGCCAGCGCTGTTTCAAATCAATATATCCGCAAGAGGCGGCCAAGCCAGCGTCTCCCGGGAAAAATCGCCGGGCCAATCACGCTATTTTTTCCGCCCAGGCCTCATTTTGAGCCGTGATGATGAACTATTTACGTCTTACGGACTTGATAAGCCTGCGGGTTTGATCAAGATCAGGCTGAGGCGCCTTGGCGAAAGCGCTTCATCGAGGGAGGCGTTTCATGGCTACAACATCGCATTACGGACCGTCATCGTCGTCGCTGGAACGCGACGCGCGGCGCATTCACGACGACAAGCCGGTTTCGCCGGGTAGTATCGCCATCGGCGTGGTGATCGGCCGCATGTCGGAATTCTTCGATTTCTTCGTCTATGGCCTTGCCTCGGTTCTGGTCTTTCCACAGCTGGTCTTCCCCTTCGCGCCGGACAGGCTGACGGGAACGCTCTATTCCTTCGCCATCTTCTCGCTTGCCTTCCTGGCCCGCCCCGTCGGCTCCGTCGTCTTCATGACGATCGACCGGCTGTATGGCCGCGGCACCAAGCTGACGATCGCGCTCTTCCTGCTCGGCGGCTCCACCGCCTCGATCGCCTTCCTGCCGGGTTACAACGAGATCGGCGTCTGGTCGATCGCGTTGCTGGCGCTCTTCCGCCTCGGCCAGGGCTTCGCGCTCGGCGGCGCCTGGGACGGCCTTGCTTCGCTGCTCGCGCTCAATGCGCCGGCCAAGCACCGCGGCTGGTATGCGATGATCCCGCAGCTCGGCGCGCCGATCGGCTTTGCGCTGGCAAGCACCCTGTTCGGTTATTTCGTCGCCAATCTTTCCAGTGAGGATTTCCTCTCCTGGGGCTGGCGTTATCCCTTCTTCGTCGCCTTCGCCATCAACGTCGTGGCGCTGTTTGCGCGTTTGCGGCTCGTCATGACCAAGGAATTCGGCACGCTGCTGGAGCAGCACGAGCTGGAAGCAGCACCGATCCTCGACGTGCTGCGCGTTCACGGCCGCGACATCCTGATCGGCGCCTTCGTGCCGCTCGCGAGTTTTGCCATGTTCCACCTCGTCACCATCTTCCCGCTCGGCTGGATGAGCCTCTATGGCAACCAGCCGATCGGCGCCTTCATGGTGGTGCAGGTGATCGGCGCCGCAGTCGGCATCCTCACGATCATCGCCTCGGGCCTGATCGCCGACCGTATCGGCCGGCGCGCCCAGCTTGCCATCTGCGCCGTCATCATCGCCGTCTTCAGCTTTATCGGGCCGAGCCTGATCGCATCCGGCAACAGCGGCCATGACGCTTTCGTCATCATCGGCTTCGGCGTGCTCGGCCTTTCCTTCGGCCAGGCGACCGGCTCGATCTCGTCCCGCTTCGGCCGCGGCTACCGCTACACGGGTGCCGCCTTCACCTCGGATCTGGCCTGGTTGATCGGCGCGGGTTTTGCGCCACTGGTGGCGCTCAGCCTTTCCAGCCGCTTCGGCCTGACCTTCGTCGGCTACTACCTGCTTTCCGGCGCTGTCTGCACGCTGGCAGCACTTGCCTTCAGCAGGGCGCTGGAGCAGCGCGAATAGGACTTTGCGAGGAAGCCATGCCCGGGAGAGAAGTGGGACCGGATCGTGCAGAGGCTTTGCGGCGAACTCACGAGGCGGCGGCATACGAGGGATGGTTTCTCGAACGGGTCGAGGAAGCAATCCGGGAAGCCGATGATCCGAACGCTGTCTGGATCCCGCATGAAGTCATTAAGGGAGAGATGGCGCGCGAGCGTGCCGAGTTGCTTGCCTTGCTCAAGGATGAGGCCAAGTGAGGATCGTTTGGCCACCCAAATCCTATAGCTGAATCCTACTGCGCCATCTGCGGTTGTTTCGCCGCCCGGGCTGCGGTCAGTTCCGCCGTGGTATGGTTCAGGCGGTCGGCCAGCACCCGCATGATTTCCACGGCCATCTCGGGAAAGTCGCTGAGCAGCTTCAGGAAGTGCTCCTTGCTGATGCGCAGCACCTCGAGCGGTGAGGTGGCACGCACCGTTGCCGTGCGCGAGACATCGCAGAGGATGGCGATTTCGCCGACGATGGAATTGGGTTCGACGTCGGCGACCTTGATCTCGCCCGCCGGCGAGTCGACGACGATATCGGCGGTACCCGAGAGGATGACGTAGGCGGCATCACCGACATCGCCCTGATGAAAGAGGTTCTGCCCGGCCTTGTAGGTCATGCGATCGGAGGTAAAGGCTAAAAGCTTGAGCTTTGCTGGCGCGATCCTTGAAAAGATCGGCACCCTTCGCAGCATTTCGACTTCGTCTCTCAACAGCATGAGCGTTTCAATCCCCTGACGCAGGGTCCGCAGGACCAGGCATCTTCAAACTCCGAGGCGTCCCCATCGGGAACACCCACCATCGCCGCCCCTATAGAATATTACGATAACAGTTCCTTGAACATCCCGTTTTTCTCGGAAAGTTCCGGATAGTTTCCGGCTTCTGCCAATCCGCCGCGGTCGAAGAGCAGGATGCGGTCGAACATCTCTGCCAGCCGGGCATTGGAGAGCACCCAGATGATCGCCGGCCGATGCCCTTCTTCGTGCAGGCCTTCGATGATGTTGCGGGTGATCTGATCCTGAAGGCGCTGGTCAAGCGCCGACAGCGGCCGATTGAAGATGAAATAGTCCGAGCGCTTCAACAGCGCGCGGGCCAGGTTCAGCTTCTGCCGCTGCACCATGGTCAGTCGCTTGCCGCCGGAGCCGACGTCGAATTCGAGACCGATCGACAGCACGTCGTCATAAAGATCGAGCGCATCGAAGAGTTCGCCCATGATGCCGCGGATGCGGTCGGAGGCGTCGGCCTGCTGATAGGCGATACGGCCGAAGAGCACATTGTCCATCAGGCTTGCCGACGGGGTGAAACGCTCGGCGTCGTAGCGCTCGATCAGCTCGGCGAGATCAGCCGGAATATGCTCGTGGAACTGCTTGCGGGCGCTGACGATCTTGTCCATGAGCTCGTCGGTCAGCAAGCCGAAGCGATGGCGCGGCTCGATATAGGCAAAACTCAGCCGGATGATGGCCGAACGTTCCTCTGGCGTGGCGTCCTCGAAGCGGCGGCTTTGCAGCTTCTGCAGCAGCGCCTGATAGGTCGGGATGTCGTCCGCCGTCATGAAGGTCAGCTGCTGGAAGAATGGATGGTCCGGCGGCAGGTCGTGGAAGAGTTCCACCGCATTCTCGGCGATCTCAAGGCCCATGGCGTAGAGATCGGTGCTGAGGCCTGTCTCACGGAAGAGCTGCTGGAAATAGGGATGCGCGGCAAGCCTGCGGTTGGTCATCAACGGCCGCTTCATCGTGCCGAAGAGCAGGTTCTCGCCGACCGTCGCCTGGCCGTTATAGGCATCGAAATCGAAAGGCACGACGATCGTGTCGAGCCCCTCGTCGCGCAGCCGGTCCCTAAGCGAGGCGCGTAGCGCCACGACATGGTCGCCGAGCGCCACATGCACGTCAGTGTTGACGGTCGAGCGCAGCGCCAGATCGAGGATGTCCTGCGAGATCAGGACGGCGTCGAGCACCGGGCGGATCGCTTTCAGAATGTCCTCGGGCCCGCTGGCGCCGGCGGCCTTGTAGTCCACCCAGTCGCTGTTGAGGTCGAGCGTCGGATTGCCGGCCTTCTCCGCCTCGGCGGAATGCCATTTATACTCCAGCGCTTCCCGCTCGTCGTAAACCGGATCGGTCATCGGCGCATGTTTCAGGCCGTAGAGCAGATTGCTGGCGAGCGTGCCGTGGAAGAAGAAGGTGTCGGACGAGGCATAGGAGATCCGACGGCCGGTGATCGATTCCGGCATGTCGAGGAGATCGCGGCCGTCGATGGTGATGCGGCCGGAGTCCGGCCAGACCATGCGGCCGAGCGCTTCGGCGAAGGCTTCCGCGCCGCTGCCGTTCGGCCCGACGATCGCCACCGTCTCGTTCGGCTTGATCTCGACGGAGACGTGGTCGACGAGGCGGGCGCCGCTGTCGTCGGAGAGCGACAGGTTGGTGACGACGAACGCGCCCGTCAGCGCGCCGACCGGGGCGGTTGCGAGTTCCTGGATGCGGCTGTCGATCAGCGGCTCGACATTGAACTGCTCGTAGACCTGCTGGTACTTCACCTGCACGTCCTGGCGCATCTGGTCCCAGTCGATCAGTTCCTTCAGCGGGCCGGGCAGGTCCTTGTAGGCTGATATGACGGCGACGAGCTGTCCGATGTCGAGCCGGCCCTGCAGCGCCAGGTAGCCGCCGATCGCATAGAACAGGAAGGGCGTGACCTGGGCGAGGAAGTTGTTGATGAACTTCACCAGGAACTTCCACTGGTAAAGGTCGTAGCGGATCGAGAAGATGCGGCCGAGCCGCGAGGCGATGTCGGCGCGTTCGAGGTTGGATGTGTCGTTGCCGTGGATCGTGCCGATGCCCTCGACGATTTCGCCGACCCGGCCGGAGAGCTCGCGGGCCGTCAGCTGCCGCTGGCGGCCGAGATCCAGCAGGCGCTTGCGCATGCGGGGAATGACGATCGCCTGCACACCGACGATGCCGGCGGCGATCATGCCGAGCCAGAAATTCTGGACGATGATGAAGGCGAGCGCCGTGATCGCCTGGCCGCCGAGAAGGGCAGGGGAGACGAAGGCATCACCGGTGAAGCCGCCCATTGGCTCCACCTCGTCCTTGATCATGGTGGCGATTTCGGCCGATTTCACCCGCTTGAAATGAATGGGCGGAAAGCGCAGCACCCGGTCGATCAGCTCGAAGCGGATACGGCGCAGCATGCGCTCGCCGAGCCTGCCCTTATAGGTGTTGATGTAGAACTTGAAGAGGCCGTTCAGCACCACCAGCGCCAGAAACACCAGGCTGAGGGCCATCAGCATCTGGAAGCGGTTGAGCTGCAACCCTTGAAAGAACTCGACATGGCCGATCAGCGGCAGGTCGTAGGCAATGTGCATGAAGGTCTGCGTTGCGCCAGGACCTTCGAAGCCGTCACCCTGGATCGGTCCGTTGACGATCTGTTTCGGCAGGTCGAAGGACAGGAAGTAGGGCACCATCGAGGCGGCGACGACAGCCAGAATCCACAGCTGCTGCAGCCGCGTGTTCTTCCAGATGTAGCGGGCGAGGCTTTTTTCCATGGCTAACCGTCAGCTTGCTGGGAAATTCCGGGGGCGCGATCCGGGCGCCGGGACGGGAAGGAATTTTGAGAACAGGATCATGCAGCCGGACCGCCGATATCGCAATGAAAACAAGGCGAAGCGACCGGCTGCAAAAATGCCGATTCTCGCCGGAACATTGCTTATATCACAGGAATTTTGGATTAGGCGAGGGATTCGGCAATCATGGAGCGAATGATGAGGGCGGTTTTCTCCGCCCCGTCGAGGTCGAGCAAGACCGGCCCCCGTGGCTGTGCGGCGAGTGCCTTTTCGACCGCCTCTTTCACATGGCCCGCCGTCAGTCCGTTTTCCGGCAGGATATCGGCGAGGCCGAGCGCCTGCAGCCGTTCGGCGCGCACCGTCTGCTCGGTCTCGCCACCGGCGACGAAGGGGATGAGGATCGCCCGGCATTCGGTGCGCAAGAGATCGCCGACCGTGTTATACCCTGCCTGCGAGATCGACACCTTCGCACCGCGCAGCAGCGAGGGAAAATCCTTGCGGAAGCGCACCAGCGTTACATTCGGGGCCGCGTCCTCAGACAGCGCGGCGAAATCGGTCTCCGGCAGGTTCGGGCCTGCGACCAGCAGCCAGCGAAGATTGTCCGGCAGCAGCGCTGCCGCTTCTTTTGCCGCGCCGATCAGCGCGGCGCCGACCGCGCCACCGCCCGCCGATGCGATGATGTCGAATGTTTCGGCGGGTTCCGGCGCCGGCGGGGCTGCGACGAGACCGGTATATCGCAGCCGGTCGGCGATCTCTGACGTCAGCGGGAAGGTGTCCTCGAGCCTGACGAAACCGGGATCGCCGTGGACGAGCACGGCATCGAAATGATCCTTGACCAGCGTGACGGTCTCCGCGTCGCGGCCGGCCTTGCGGTTTTCCTGCAGGATGTCGCGCACCGAGCTTATGAGTTTCGGCCGCGGTTCGGCCTTGTCGATGGCCTCGAGCAAAGGCAGCAGTTCGAAGCGCATCTGTCGCCGGCCGAAGGGGAAGGCTTCGATGATGACGACATCCGGCCTTGCGGCATGGAAGGCATCGAGTAGCAGCTGGCGGCGAGCATGGAGGAAATCCTCGCCGGCCGGCCGGCCATCGGCATCAGCGAGGCCGGAGAAACCGGCATTGTTGGCGACGACCGCCGGCAAGGCTACGGTCTTCACGCCTTCGCCGGGAAAGCCCGGCACCGGCAGGCCGCCGGTCACGACAGTCACGTCAAAACCGTCCTTGACCAAGGCATTGGCGATGCGGCTGGCGCGGGCTATGTGGCCGATGCCGAGCAGATGCTGGACATAGAAGAAAATACGCGGTGCCGTCATGACGCCTTCTGCCATTCGGCCTCGAACAGGCCGGTGAGCTGTCTGATGCTGGAGTGATAGTCGAAATATTCGCGCACCTGGCTTTCGGCGGCGTCGCCGAGGCGCTTGCGCAGCGCCGGGTCGCGGATCGCCGCCTCCAGCGCGCTGGCCAGCAGTGCCGGGTCCTCCGGCGGCACGACGAGGCCGTTTTCACCGTTCTTCAGGAGCTCCGGCACGCCGGATACGTCGGTCGAGAGGCAGACGAGCCGCTGGCTCGAGGCTTCGACCAGGACGTTCGGCAGGCCGTCGCGGTCGCCGTTGGCGGCGATGCGGCAGGCAAGCGCGAAGAGGTCGGCACGGCGGTAATGATCGAGCACGTCTTCCTGCGCCATGGCGCCCTTCCAGATGATGCGGCCGGAAATGCCGAGTTCGGTGGCCAGCGCCTTCAGTTTCGCAAGCTCCTCGCCGCCGCCGATATGGTCCATGCGCCAGTGAAGGTCGGCGGGCAACAGCGCCAGCGCGTGCAGCAGCACGTCGTAACCCTTCTTCTCGACGGCGCGGCCGACGCTGAGGATGAAGGCCGGATCGTCGGGGTCGCTGCCTGTGCGGTTCGAACGCTCGCCGGCAAAATGGCCGAAACGCGCAAGATCGAGACCATGGTAACTCAAGTGCACGGCCTCCTTGCGTGACGTCAGCGTCTGCATGTGGTCGTAGCCCGTCCTGGTGCAGGTAACGGTCCAGCGGGCGCTGCCGAGTTTCTCGTTCAGCTCCCAGTCGGGCGACGTCCAAATGTCCTTGGCGTGCGCCGAGCAGGTCCAGGGCGTGTCCGTGAGGATGCTTGCATATTCCGTCACCGAGGCCGGCGTGTGGATGAAATGCGCATGCAGCCATTCACCCTCGTCCGGCCATTCGCGGCCCAGCACCAGCGCTTGGCCGAGACGGCGGAAGCGGTTGCGGGAGATATCGCGCTTGAGGTCGGCGAGGAAGCGTTTCATCAGCGCCTTGAAGCCGGGTTTGGAGAAACCAGCGATGAGGCCCTTCAGCACGCGGATCGGCTCCTCGTGCAGATATTCAGGCAGATAGACGACACGCGCCCGGATCTCGTCATGCACAGGATGCCGCTTCTTGTCGGTCGGCCGGCGCATCGAAATCAGCGTCAGGTTGAAGCCGGCCTTTTCGAGGCCGAGCAGCTCCTGGGCGATGAAGGTTTCCGAAAGGCGGGGATAGCCTTTCAGCACGACGAGGATCTTGCGGCGTGGCGGCAAGGCTGTGCCCTATTCCGCGCCGACGAGGGAAAGGTGGCTGCCGCGGCCGTCGATCCACCGGCCGACGGTCTGCGAGATATGGTCCAGTCCTTCGAGACGCATATTGCCGCCGCTCTTCGACGGTGGCTGGCGGGAGGGCAGGCGCTTCAGCGCCTCGGCCATGATTGTGGGGTCGACCGACTGTTCCGGCAGCAGCATGTCGACGAGGCCGAGTTCGCTTGCCCGCTGGGCGCGCAGCAGCTGTTCCTCGCGCGGCTTGACACGCGGCACGATGAGGGCCGGTTTGTCGAAGGAGAGGATCTCGCAATAGGTGTTGTAGCCACCCATGGCGACGACGCCGGTGGCGCTGTCGATCAGCTCTTCCATGTGATTGTCGAACTCGATCACCTCGATATAGGGAATGGCTTCCCCCTTCTGCACCAGCTTGGCGCGCTCGGCGGCCGGCATATAGGGCCCGAGCACCACGAGCGCCTTCTGCGTCAGCGTCGGATCGGCCTCGTAGGCGTTCATGACGTCGTGGACGAGATCGGAGCCGTCGCCGCCGCCGCCTGTGGTGACGAGGATGTAATTATCCTTGCGGGCGTTGATCGACGTCTTGCCCCTGGAGACGCTGCGTTGCAGGAAGCCGACGAAATCCATCTTCCGGCGCAGGCTTTGCGGCACGTCAAGGCCGATCAGCGGATCGTAGAATTCCGGCGGACCGTAGACCCAGACGCTGTCGTAATACTGGTCGATCTTCTGCATGATGCTGTTTTTCTTCCACTCGGCCTCGAGCAGATGCGGCGCGTCCATGATCTCGCGCAGGCCGAGCACCAGAACGGTGCCGCGGGCCTTGAGATAGGCAAGCGTATCCTCGACCTCGCCCTTCAGTCCCATCGGTTCCTTGTCGACGATGAAGATATCGGGCTGGAAGGTCTCGGCCGTGTGGCGAATGCTCGATTCGCGCATCTTCAGCGTCTCGTGCAGGTCGATATGGCTGGCGAGCGACGTATATTCACCGTTGCGGAGCTTGATGACGCTCGGGATCTTCACGAAGTCGACACGGGCGCGGTAGTCGAAGGCGCCGGCGATCGTGGCACCCGAAATGATCAGAATATTGAGGCCGCGATAATCCTCGACCAGCGCATGGGCGATGGCGCGACAGCGGCGCAGATGGCCGAGACCGAAAGTATCGTGGCTGTACATGAGGATGCGCGCATCTTCGAGACGTCTGGACATGGGCATCCCTTCTGGGCTCAGCAACATATTTAGTACCCCCACCGTCCGGAGGCCAAGAGGTGGGGGCGGTGCCGTGATGCGCCGCCGCGTTTCCTGCTATTTGTAGGGATCTGCCGCATCACGCAAGCCGTCTCCCAGAAAGTTGAACGCCAAAATGACAAGAACAACAGGAATGATCGGATAGAGCAGCCATGGATAGAAGGCGATGACGCTGACGCTTTTTGCCTCGGTCAGCAGAATGCCCCAGCTGGTGATCGGCGGACGAAGGCCGAGGCCGAGGAAGGAGAGCGCGGTCTCTCCAAGGATCATGCCGGGGATCGAAATCGTCGCCGAAGCAATGAGATGCGACATGAAGCCCGGCACCAGGTGCCGGCCGATGATGCGTGGCGTGCTGGCACCCATCAGCTGTGCGGCCTGGACATAATCCTCCTCGCGCAGCGCCAGGAGTTTGGAGCGCACGGCACGCGCGAGCCCCGTCCAGTCGATGATGCCGAGGATGACGGTGATGCCGAAATAGATGACGATCGGGCTCCACGTTACCGGCATGATGGCGGCCAGCGCCATCCAGAGCGGCAGGCTCGGCAGCGATTGCAGCACTTCGATCAGGCGCTGGACGATGAGATCGAAAATGCCGCCACGATAACCGGCAAGGCCGCCAATGACGATACCGAGCACGAAGCTGATCGAAATGCCGATCAGACCGATGGTCAGCGATATCCGCGCGCCGTAGAGGATGCGCGAGAGCACGTCACGGCCGAGCCGGTCGGTGCCGAGCAGGAACATCTGCCCGCCGATCGCCGGGCAGACGAGATGATAGTTCGAGGCAACAACGCCCCAGAATTTGTAGGCATCGCCGCGGCAGAAGAATCGGATTGGCTGCACGTCGTTCGGCCTATCCGTATAGACACGATGCAGCGTGTCGAGATCGAGCGTCATGCTGCGGCCGTAAACGAAGGGACCGACGAAGCTGCCCTTGTCGAAGAAGTGGATGGGTTGCGGCGGCGCGTGGATGAAATCGACATTGCGCGTGTGCAGGCCGTAGGGCGCCAGGAACTCGACGATCAGGATCATCAGGTAGACGACGGCGAGAAAGATGCCGGAGATCAAGGCCAGCTTGTGCTGCTTGAATTTCCACCACATCAGCTGCTTCTGCGAGGCGAGATGAATGCGCGATTGCGCCGCCGTCATCGATTCGGTCGCAAGGGGATCGAAAGGCGCGGTCGAGACGTAATGCGGCAGCGGCGCGCCGGGTGCGGGAAGGGGCGACATTATTTGGTGCTCCTGCCTTGCAGACGGATGCGGGGATCGAGGAAGCCGAGCGCGATGTCGGAGATCAGCACGCCGATGACGTTGAGGAAGGCCAGGAACATCAGGAAGGAACCGGCGAGATACATGTCCTGGCTCTGCAGCGCCTTGATGAGCATTGGCCCCGTCGTTTCCAGCGACAGCACGATCGCGACGATCTCGGCGCCCGAGATGATCGACGGCAGGATCGAGCCGATATCGGCGACGAAGAAGTTGAGCGCCATGCGCAGCGGATATTTGACCAGCGCCTTCAGCGGCGGCAGGCCCTTGGCACGGGCGGTGACGACATACTGCTTCTGCATCTCGTCGAGCAGGTTGGCACGCAGCCGCCGGATCATGCCGGCCGTGCCGGCCGTGCCGACGATGATCACAGGGATCCACAGGTGAGAGAGGATCGACCGCGCCTTCTCCCAGCTCATCGGCGCCGAGATATATTGCTGGTCCATCAGATGGCCGATCGAGATGCCGAACCAGATATTGGCGAAATACATCAGGATCAGCGCCAGCATGAAGTTCGGAATGGCGATGCCGAGCAGGCCGAGGAACGTCAGCCCGTAATCACCCCAACTGTACTGGTGCGTGGCCGAATAGATGCCGATCGGAAAGGCGATCAGCCAGGTGAGCAGGATCGTCGTGAAGGAGACGAGCATCGTCAGCCAGAGGCGATCGCCGACCACGTCGGAGACCGGCAGCTGATATTCGAAGGAATAGCCGAAATCGCCGTGCAGCATGCCGCCGACCCAGTAGAAATAACGCACGATCTCCGGCTTGTCGAAGCCGTATTGCTGGCGCATCTCCTCGATTTCCTGGAGGTTGGCGGTCTCGCCGGAGGCACGCAGCTCGGCGATCTGGCTCTCGAAGAAGTCGCCGGGCGGCAGCTCGATAATCGTGAAAACCAGCGCCGAAATGACGAAGAGCGTCGGCACCATGGCGGCGATGCGCCAGAGAATGTATCTGAGCACGCCTCAGGCCTCCTTGTACCAGAATGCATCCGGCATGTAGACGCCGAGATAGGAGGTGGGATCGAAGCCGTAGAGCGCTCTCTCCGGCAGGTTCTGCAGCTTGGCAGCGCGAAGGATCGGCTGCAGCGTGCTGTTGATGAGGCCGATCGAGAATACCTGCTGCGTATAGAGCGACAGCATCTTGTGCCAGATCACCTGGCGTTCCTCGAATTTCGCCGTCGAGCCCCATTGGCTGAGCAGGTTGACCAGCTCGGCTGCCTCCGGCAGGTCGGGTGCGACCCCCTCCTGGCCGGCGGAGAGGTAATGCATGCCCCAGAGCGGCCATTGCAACTGATCGTCGAGTGTCGGCGCAAGGCCGGCCGGCGACATGTCGGCCGTCGGGACGCCATTGTCGAGGCCGTACCAGATCGACATCATGATCGAACCGCTCATGGCGCGATTGCGGAAGACATCGCGCTGCGAGGTCCGGGTATAGAGCGCCAGGCCGATATTGGCCCAGTGATCTCGCACCAGTTCCAGCACGTCGGTGTCGAGATTGCTCTCGCCGGCGGTCTCGACGGTGATCTCGGCGCGACGCCCGTCCGGCAGCAGCCGAATGCCGTCGTCACCGCGTTTGGTCAAGCCGAGTTCGTCGAGCAGGCGGTTGGCCTCGTCGGGATCGAACTTCACGAAGGCATCGGCATATTCCTGCTTGAAGAGCGGGCTATCGGGCAGGACGGTATCGGCGCTTGGCGTGCCGAGGCCGTAGAAGGCGACCATGTTGACCTCGTGCCGGTCGATCGCCAACGACAAAGCGCGGCGCAGGCGGACGTCGCGGAAAAGGCCGCGCCACACTTCGTCAGCACAGTTGAGGTTCGGCAGCAGCGTGATGCGCGAGCCGCGCGCGAGCTTCCAGAGATTGACCTTCACCGGGAAGCGCTTCTCGGCCTCCTTCAGGAAGGTGTAGTCGTTGAAATCGATGCCGGTCACCTGCAGGTCGGCTTCGCCTGCCCCCGCCTTGGCGGCGATGATCGATGAGGAGGAGACGTTGAGGATGAAGCGGTCGAGATAGGGTAGCTGCCTGCCGGTCTCGTCGATGCGGTGGAAGAACGGGTTGCGCTCGAAGACGAACTGCTCGGACGGCAGCGGCGTCGTATTGCGCCAGGGATCGAGCGTCGGCAGGTTCGGATTTTCCGGACGGTAGGAACGCGCCATCTTGATGTGCAGATCCTGCCATTTCTTGACGCGGTAGGTCTTCATCAGCTCGTCCATCTTCGCTTGGTCCGGCTGGAATTTCTTGTGGAACTGCTTGAGATAATGACCAGGGCCGAAGATGACGAGCGGCTGCGGGCCTGCCAGCGTCGGCAGGAACATCGGGTTGGGTTTTTCCCAGGTGTAGCGCACGGTCAGCGGATCGAGCATCTCGAAGCGCGGCAGGCTGCCGTGCGGACGAAGCTCTAGCGCGCCGCCGCCGGGCGTCAGCTTGTCGTTCAGGATGACGTCTTCCCACCAGTAGCGGAAATCGTCAGCCGTAAACGGCTGGCCGTCGGACCATTTATGGCCCTCGCGCAGTGTGAAGGTGAAGACCGTGTCGTCCTCGGACTGGAAACCGGCCAGGATGTCCGGCTGGAACTGCAGGTGCTTGTTGTAGCCGACCAGGCGGGCATAGCCGTAGATCGTCATGAAGCGGATGTCGCGCTGGCTGCCGATGATGGTGCGCACCGTGCCGCCGTAGGCACCGGGTTCGAGCCCCATCTCCTTCAGATTGACGATACGCGGGCGGACGGGAATGCGCTCCGCCATCGGCGGCAGGCTGCCTGATGTCAGCCGCTCCTTCAGGAATTCCGGCTCGCCGACCTGTCCGGCGCGAAGCAGCGCGGGCGCGATCGCCGCGCCGACGAGGCCGCCGAGAAAAATGCGACGCGTCACCATCAGCGCAACTCCTTGGCATCGGCGCCTTTGCGGGCGCGCACCAGATGGCCGTCGCCGAGGTCGGCATAGGCAAGTTCGGAAGCGTCGTCATGCTCGGCGGTGAAGGTCGCGCCCCAGTTCTGCTTGTCGGCGGCGCCGTTTTCCCTGAGCGCCTTGAAATCGAGCGGCCGGTCGAGATCGGGGAAGGGGACGGCGGCGAGCAGCGATTTCGTATAGGGGTGCACCGGATCGCGCAGGATGATCTCGCGCGGCGCGATCTCGACGATGCGGCCCTTGCACATCACCGCGATGCGGTCGGCCATGTAATCGACGACGGCGAGATTGTGCGAAATGAACAGATAAGTAAGCCCCAGCTCTTTCTGCAGGTCCTTCAACAGGTTGAGGATCTGCGCCTGCACGGAGACGTCAAGCGCCGAGACCGGCTCGTCGAGGATGACGAGCTTCGGGCCGAGCGCGAGCGCCCGCGCGATGCCGATGCGCTGGCGCTGGCCGCCCGAAAAACTGTGCGGGTAACGGCTGAGATAACGCTTGTCGAGGCCGATTGCCGCCATCAGCCCTTCGACCTTGCGCTTGCGCTCGTCGCTGTCGCCGCGGTCATGGATTTCCAGCGGTTCACTCAGGATGTTGCGCACCGTCATGCGCGGCGAGAGCGAGGAGACCGGGTCCTGGAACACCATCTGGATCTTGGTCCGCATGTCCTGCAGTTCGGCGCCTTTGACGGAGAGGACGTCGACGACCTCCTTGCCGTCGTTGAACACCACTGCGCCGCTGTCCGGCGTGATGGCGCGCATCAGGATCTTGCTGAGCGTCGTCTTGCCGCAGCCGGACTCGCCCACCAGGCCCAGACATTCGCCGCGGCGGATGTCGAAGCTGACGTCGTCGACGGCGCGCAGGACGGTGGCTTCATGCTTGCCGAAGAAACTGCGCTTGCGCGTCTTGTAGGTCTTCGAGAGATTGGCGACGGAAAGCAGGATGCCCGGCGCCTCTGCCTGGAGCGGCTTCTTCTTGCCGACGAGGGACTCGAGATTGACCGTTACCTCCCGCAGCGCTTTCAGCCGCTCGCCGGGTTTCATGTCGAAATGCGGGACGGCGGCCATCAGGCCCTTGAGATAGGGATGCTGCGGATTGCGGAAGATATCCTCGACCGGTCCTGCTTCCATGATCTCGCCGTGATAGATGACGACCACCTCGTCGGCCATGTTGGCGACGATGCCGAGATCGTGGGTAATGAGCAGCATCGCCATGCCGAGCTTGGCCTGCAGCTCGCGGAGCAGTTCGAGGATCTGCGCCTGGATCGTCACGTCGAGCGCAGTCGTCGGCTCGTCGGCGATCAAGAGCGCCGGCTTGCAGATCAGCGCCATGGCGATCATCGCGCGCTGGCGCATGCCGCCGGACAGTTCGAACGGATACATGTCGTAGGTGCGATGTGGATTGGAGAAGCCGACCAGCCCAAGCATCTCCTCGGTCTTTTCACGGGCTTCCTGCTTGTCGGCTTCGGTATGGATCAGCAGCACTTCGCTGATCTGATTGCCGATCGTATGGAGCGGCGACAGCGAGGTCATCGGCTCCTGGAAGATCGTCGCCATGCGGCGGCCGCGCAGGTCGCGCATTTCCTCGCTGTCGCGCGGAAAGGACAGGATATCGGTCGTGCTGCCGTCGAGCGGATCGGTGAACAGGATGCTGCCCGAGGCCTTGGCCGGATTGGGCAGGATGCCCATGATCGACTGGCTGATCACCGATTTTCCGGAGCCGGATTCACCGACGAGAGCGGTGACCTTGCCCGGAAGAATGCGAAGATTGGCTTGCTTTACGACGCGTAGCCGGTCACCGAAAACCGAGAAGGAGACGTCGAGATTTTCAATACGCAACAGATCCGCTGCAGACGCCATACCAATGAAATTCCCCAGTCTTCTATGTTCCCGTTAAGGCACACTAGCGTACCGCAAACGGGGTGTCTAGCTGATGACAATCATAGATAAACCAGCATGTCCCGCCGAAGTTCCCCGGGCGAGACGCGCAGATTCTGACTGGGGTTCTGAGCTCTTACTGGATGAATTTCTCCATGCTGGTGCGCTCGACCTGTTTCTTGGCGTCACGATGCAGGAGAATGACCTGCTCGGCTTCTGAAAGTCCGTTCTGCACGGCCTCGCGGAAGCTCTCGTCGACGTTGATCGCCGGCGCCGGCGCGCGCGGCTGCAGCACCGTCACCTTCTGGCGGATGCCGCGCAGCTTCTCTTCGCCGAGCGTCGTCCATTCGCCGCCGCAATAGCCGGCGAAGGCCTGGCTGGCGACGACCTCGCGGCCGTATTTCTTGGTCAGGATCTGCAGGCGTTGCACCTCGTTGACCGCCGAGCCGAAGGCGGAGAAGGTCAGGCGGTCCTTGAGGCCGACATTGCCGAACATGACGTTGCCGACATGCAGGCCGATGCCGTAGCCGACCCTGGTCAGGCCCTTCTGCTCGCGGTCCCTGTTGAGCTCGGCAACCCGCGCCTGCGCCTGATGGACGGCCGAAAGAGCCGCCTCGCAGGCAATTTTCGATGGGTCCTTATGGCGTCCACAGGGATAGACGGCGAGAAAGCCGTCGCCGAGGAAACTCAGGATCTCGCCGCCATTGCGGTTGAAGGGGGCGGCGATCGCGTCGAAGAACTGGTTCAGCGTGTCGATATAGGCCTGCCGGCCTTCCTTTTCGGCATAGACGGTGGATTCGCGCATGTCGCCCATGACAAGGGCCGCGCGGATCGTCTCACCGTCGCCCCGGCGGATCTGGCCGTTCAGCACCCGCTTGCCGGCGTCGCCACCAAGATAGGTGGTCAGCATGTTGTTGGCGAGCTTGCCGAGCACGGCCATCTTGGCGGCGACCGCCAGATGGTTCTGCATCCTGAGCAGCGCGTCGATCATGTCGTCGGAAAAGCCGGTGTGATGGTCGGTCGACCAGGAGCCCATCATGCCCTGCACCGAGCCGTCGCCGAAGGGCTGCACGAAGGCGAGATAGTCGGTGATGCTGTCCTTGCGCAGGTCCTCGAAAATCGGGAACTCGTTCGGCCCATCCTGCATCAGCCGGCGGCGGATGTGCTGCAGATTGTTGTCGAGCAGGTAATAATAAGGGCTCTGCAGGAAGCGGTCCGGCTTCTGCCCGGCGGGCATGCGGAAGCCCTCGATGGTGACGCCGCTGGCGCGCCGCCAGGTGAAGCTCAGCGCATCGTAGAGCGGGTGCAGCATCGAGAAGGAAAGATGCACGCGCGCAAGTGGCAGGCCCGCAGCAGTGAGCCTTTCGCAGAAACCGCGGACGATGTTTTCAAGCTCGTCTCCGGCCAGCGAAGAGTTCGTCAGCCATTCAGCGACCCGGTCCAACAGGATGGAGGACACGCTGGATTCGATCGTGCTCATTCTCGGTATGATCCTCATAAGGCACGCCATCCCCAAGAGCCAAAAGTCCCCCGGCCGGCACATTTTCATGCGCAGGTCACAAGGAAATCAGGATGTACGAGCGGTATTATTGTGTCAACGATCTGCCGAAAGCCCGGCAGCGGCGCCCCTCAGTTCCCCCATAGCGGGATCGGACGGGTAGTCCTTTCGCGGTGGTTCATTATCAAAAGTCAAAATAGGGATGCTGCAAATGCGAAACAATGGGATGCGCATTTTTTTGTGCGCTCAAGTTGCAGCGAAGGGAGCGGCCTGAGTCATTTCGGCCACACCCGGTCGGCCACACCCGATAAGCATCGCAAGGGGTCGCGGCCCTGTTTTTCAGCTCCTGTCGTACGCGGAGAGACGGGGCCTGGGTTTAATTTGCCTGGAGCATGCATTAGATCAGCTTTCCCTGTTCCCGTTCGAAAGATCCCGCCTTGGCCATCTCCCCCTTCGATACGCTTTTGCAGAAGATCGAAACCCGCGCGGCCCGTGCCGGCATCATCGGCCTCGGTTATGTCGGCCTGCCGCTGGCGATGGCGGTGGCGCGTAGCGGCTTTGCCGTCACCGGCTTCGACATCGATCCCGGGAAGATGGTGGCTCTCGATGCCCGCCGCTCCTATATCGACGCGGTGAGCGACGCGGCGTTGTCGGCCGAGATCGATGCGGGACGCTTCAAGGCGACGACCGATTTCGCCGGCCTTGGCGAGTGCGACGTCATCATCATCTGCGTGCCGACGCCGCTGACCAAGCATCGCGATCCCGATCTTTCCTTCGTCGAGGCGACGTCGCGCTCGATCGCCGCGCATTTGCGCCCCGGTCAGCTCGTCGTGCTGGAATCGACCACCTATCCCGGCACGACCGACGACGTGGTGAAGGTCATTCTCGAAGGCACCGGGCTGAAATCCCGCTCGGACTTTTTCGTTGGCTTCTCGCCGGAGCGCGAGGATCCCGGCAACCAGCATTATCATACCGCCACCATCCCCAAGGTCGTCGCCGGCGACGGGCCCGAGGCGCTGGCGCTGATGAAGGCTTTCTATGGCGCGGCGGTATCATCCGTCGTTCCGGTCTCGTCGAATGCCACGGCCGAGGCCGTGAAGCTCACCGAAAACATCTTCCGCTCGGTCAACATCGCCCTCGTCAACGAGCTGAAGACCGTCTATGCGGCCATGGGCATCGACGTCTGGGAAGTGATCGACGCGGCCAAGACCAAGCCCTTCGGCTACATGCCCTTCTATCCCGGCCCCGGCCTTGGCGGCCATTGCATCCCGATTGATCCTTTCTACCTCACCTGGAAATCGCGCGAATACGAGCTGCCGACCCGCTTCATCGAGCTCGCCGGCGAGATCAATTCGGCAATGCCGCGTTACGTCGTCGGCAAGCTCGCCGAAGCACTCGACATCCGCGCCGGCAAGGCGCTGAGCCGCAGCAAGGTGCTGGTGCTCGGGCTTGCCTACAAGAAGAACGTCGCCGATATTCGCGAAAGCCCGTCGCTGCGGTTGATCGAGATCATCGAGGAGCGTGGCGGACACGCGGATTATCATGATCCCTTCGTCGCCGAGATCCCGCCGACGCGCGAATACCAGGCGCTGAAGGGCCGCAAATCGGTGGCGCTGACGCCTGATACCATTGCCGGCTACGATGCTGTGCTGGTCGCGACCGATCACGACAGGGTGGATTATGCGGCGCTCGCAAAAAGTGCCTCGTTGATCGTCGACACGCGCAACGTCTTCAACCGGCTCGGCCTTTCGGCCGATCACGTCATCAAGGCATGACGGAAACGTTGCTGCATTATGCGGCAACTCAAAGTGCTACGGCCTCTTATACTGATCCGCGCGGCTTCTTGTTGTTAAGGCAGGCTTCATCCCCGCGCTTTAAGCTGCCGACCTTGCCACGACCATTTCGGGGGCGGATTGGGTGAGTTCCGAGGGAGGACTATCTTGAAGAGTTTTGTTGCTGCGGCTATCGCAATCGGTGTCATGTGCTCCGGCGCTTCTGTCGCATCTGCGCAGACGAAGGGCGACTGGGTTCTCGGAAACTGGAAGGGAGCCGGTTATTGGTTCCCTGGCGTTATCGACAACACCTCCGGCGGGAAGGTCACCATCCGATATGATGACGGCGATAGGGAAACCGTTCCTTTGAGCGATGTGCGTCCTTACAACTGGGTCATCGGGATGAAGGTCGAGTGCAACTACAAGGGTGCCGGCGATTGGTATGCAGGGAAGATCACCTCGCTTGGGGGCGAGAAGATTGGTATTGCCTACGATGACGGCGACAAGGAAACCACCCGAACCGGCCGCTGCCGTTCACGATAAAGTCTTTGCCTGAACCGATGCGAGATCAGCCCGTCGCCGTCAAAGCGACGGGTTTATTTTTCTTCGGACAATCACGTTTGATGCGGCGCTGTCGCAAGCACCTTGCCGGTCATCCGGCTTGCGGCCACCGCATAACCGCCGGCCGCGCCGTCGATGAAATGCATGTGATCGCGCGAGATCGGCGTCGGCACGAAGCAGGTCATCAGCGCCGAGGCCTGCCGATGCAGGCCGTAGCGGGCAATGCCCTTGGCGCGTGCCGCTTCCAGTAGCGTCTCGATCCGTTTCAAATGTTCGGCGTCGACGTCGATCGTCATCTTCAGCCCGTCATCGAACTTGCGGAAGTCGGAATTGCCGGCGACGTCGCGCTTGTAGCGGCGGGCATCGAAGCGGCCGAGCGGAATGCCGAGCTTGTAGCACACGACGGTGATGGCGAGCTGCAGGAAGATGATGAGCTTCTGCCGCAATCGCCGGCCAGCCGGCGCGGTGGCCTTGGCTTCGCGGTTGATGCCGTGCAGCGAAAAGGCAAGGTTCGGACCATCCGCCGGCACCGGATGGCTGTCCCGGTTCTGCTCGGTGGTGATGGAGACGATGCCGTTGACGAGGTCCCGGAATTCCTGCCCCGGCCGGCCCTCGCCAGGAACCGCGATGATCGAGACGATCTCGCCGTGCCTGGCGTCGATCGGCTCCAGCGGCAGGAAAGGCCGGTGAGATCCGGGCGCGTTCCCGGGGCCGCGCGATCGATACCGTAGCGGCCGAGCTTCATTTGTCTTTCGGCCCAGCTGGTGCCGCCGCCCCAGAACATCGCATAGGTGACATAAGGGCTTGCGGAGTAACGTGCGACGCGAACGTCGAGGCCCTCGGCGCGGGTGTCGGCGACCGGCACGATGGCGATGCGCAGCGTCAGGCCGAGATCCTCCTCGACCCAGACCTGCACGGCGGCAAGGGCGTCGCGCGCTGCCTTTTCCAGCGAGCCCGGAAGCGCGATCAGCGCGCCGTCGCCGCCGAAGACGAAGGGATAGTCGCCCTTGCCGACGGAATTCAACACCGCCGATATGACGCTGGCGCCCGCCATGTTGACGTCCTTGTAGCGGCCGGCGGCGATCGCCGGCGTCGAGCCGACGATGTCGGCCAGCGCCAGCACCCATCCGTCCGGCAGCGGCCGGTAATTGGCGGCGTCGGTCACGCCCTCGAATTCGCTGAAGAGCGGCACTTCGGCAAAGAAGGTTTCGTCGGTCACGGTTTTCATATCGTCCAGCTTAGCACAGACCCATGTCGCCACTGCAACGCCAATTCCCATTTACGGCAATCGACTTGGCAAGGTTTCATGTGTTAGAGCATTTCGTGCTTTTTCGGACGTACGGAAATGCGCTATCTTTTTGTTTTTACGCAATTCCGGACGCAAAACCGCTCTCGCACTTTTGCTGGAATTCCTCCTGGACCGCCGACGATTTCATGACGGATATAGATTAGATGAGCCGCCTCGACAGCTTCATTCGCCGGTTGACGGCTCAACGCGACATTTTGAACTCGATCATCGATCTGGTGGGGGAAACGCCAGGCCCGGTGCTGGAGTTCGGCCTCGGCAACGGCCGCACCTATGATCACCTGCGCGAGAACTTTCCCGGCAGGCGCATCGTCGCTTTCGACTGGGAAGTCCGTTCCTATTCGGCCTCGACACCATCGGCAGAAGACATGGTGACCGGCAATATCCGCGAGTCCGGCCAGGCCTTCGTCGGCATCGGCGCAGCCCTTGCCCATGCCGATATCGGCACCGGTCATGACGAGATCGACGCGGTGACGCTGACCTGGCTGCCGCAGCTGATGGCCGGCGTGCTCGCCCATGACGGCATCGCCGTCAGCGGGCTGCCGCTGGAGCATCCCGAGCTGATGGCGCTGCCGCTGCCAGACGGCATCAAGGAAGGCCGCTATTTCCTGTATCGCAGGACGTAGCATCAGCAATTGAAAGTGCTAGAGCGCCGCGGCTCTCGAAAAGACGCGCGGCGCTGTCGTGTTTCGGTTACGCCACCAGACCCTTGGTCAGTTCCAGTGCCTGCCGTTCGAACAGCCGGCGATAGATACCGTTATTGAGCCTGATCAGCGCTTGGTGATCGCCTTCCTCGACGATCTTTCCCTTGTCGAAGACCAGCAGCCGGTCCAGCGCCCTTACCGTGGACAGCCGGTGGGCGATGACCAGCGTCGTGCGGCCGTTCATCAGGCGTTCCATGGCCTGCTGGATCTGCACCTCGCTCTCGCTGTCGAGGCTCGACGTCGCCTCGTCCAGGATCAGCACCGGTGCATCGGCCAGGAAGGCACGGGCAATGGCGACACGCTGCCGCTCGCCGCCCGACAGCTTGACGCCGCGTTCCCCCACCATCGTCTCATAGCCCTTGGGAAGGCCCATGATGAAGTCGTGGGCACTCGCCTGTTTCGCCGCCTGCACGATCTCGCGCCGCGAGGCGTTAGGCCGGCTATAGGCGATGTTTTCCGCCAGCGTGCGGTGGAACAGGATAGGCTCCTGTTGCACGATGGCGATCTGGCCGCGCAGACTGGATTGCTTGACCGCCGCGATATCCTGTCCGTCGATGCGGATTTCGCCCGAGTTGACGTCATAGAGGCGCTGGATGAGCTTGACGAAGGTCGTCTTGCCCGAGCCCGAATGCCCGACCAGGCCCACGCGCTCACCCGGCTTGATGGTGACCGAGAAATCCTCATAAAGCGGGGTGGGATGCGCGCCATACTGGAAGGTGATGCGATCGAAGACGATCTCGCCCTCGCCAATCTCGATCGGCTTGGCGTTCGGCTTGTCCTCGATGCCGAGCGGCATCTTGTCGAGCAGCACCAGTTCCTCCATGTCGTTGACGGCACGCTGCAGATTGCGGATGTCCTGGCCGACATTGCGCAGATAGCCCTGCAGGACGAAGAACATCGCCAGCACGAAGGTGATGTCGCCAGGCGTCGCCAGCCCCTGCCGCCACATGATCAGGCCCGTTCCCAGAATGCCGGCCTGCATGGAAACCATCAGGAAACCCTGGATCGTGCCGCTCAATGTGCCGCGCTTCCATGTCCGCCGCGTGCGGCTGTCCCATTTCGCCATCACGTGGCGCAGGCGCACCTCTTCGCGGCCTTCGGCGCCGAAGGCCTTGACCACCGAATTGCAGCTGATGGCATCCGCCAGCGCGCCGCCCAGCTTGGTGTCCCAAGCATTGGCAAGCCGTGCCGCCGGCGACACGAAGCCCATGGAAAGCGCCACGGTCACGCCGATATAGATCAGCGACCCGGCAGCAACGATCAGGCCCATGATCGGCCAATAGCTGCCGAGCACAATGCTTGCGCCGACCAGCATGACGATGGACGGCAGCAGGGCGACCAGCAGCAGGTCGTTGAGCTGGTCGAGCGCCCACATGCCGCGGGTGATCTTGCGCACCGTCGAACCGGCAAAGCTGTTGGCGTGCCAGTCGGTCGAGAACCGCTGCACCTTATGGAAACCGTTATTCGTCACATCCGCCATGGTGCGCAGCGTCAGCCGGATAATGCCGTTGAAGATGAACCAGCGCAGTGCCACGCTGGTCAGGCCCAGTGCCACGACGATGACGAAAGCGCGCAGCGCCCTGTCAGCCGCATTGCTGCCGGCAATGGCATCGACGATCTGACCGGAAAACACCGGCACCATGACTTCGGCCAGGGTGCTGGCAATGACCAACACGATGATGATGCCCACCAATACTGGCCGATGGCGCCAATGATGGAAAACAAAGCCGAGCACATGGCGATAGGCATCGGCGCGGAAATCGAGCTTCTTGCGAGTCATTTCAATCGCTCGGCGCCGTGTCGGCGACCGGTCCTCAAAATCGAGAGTTGGATGGCACAGCCCAAGCGGGAGACGAAATGATCCCGCGGACCAATCGGGCTATGAATTAAGGGAAAACCGCATGTCGGGCGCGCTCGAGGCGGGCCGCGAATGGAAATGACCTAGTGTCGGGACATTCCGCACGGGAAGGTTTCGATGATTGCTGGTGTCATGCAACGCCTCCCTTATGTTCGAACTAAAGCGGTCAGCGTTTTGTACCGAAGCAATTCGCCATTGCCAAGCGGATATTTGCAACCTTACGGAAAGTGATGCGGAAACGACACACCTTGTGAGCTTGCGACCGCTCAGGAGGCGCAGGAATGGGATGTGGCCGGGCGCGTGGCCAGTTTCGCCTCGAAGTCGGCCGCGATTTTGTCTAGCGTCACGCTGTCCAACCGCCGCAGGAGCAGGGCCTGGGCTTCTTTCATCGCGTCGCCGAGGACGACATTCACCGCCTGTTCCACCAGGCATTGCGGCTGGTCGTCGGCCGGGCCGATGGCGAAGAGATGCGGTTCGCCGATGGCGTTATAGACGTCGAGCAGGGTGATGTCGGACAAGGGACGCACCAGCGTCCAGCCGCCGCCATGGCCCTTTTCGGAGCGGACGTAGCCCTGTTCGCGAAGGCCGGCCATGGTGCGGCGGACGACGACGGGATTGGTGTTCAGCATCTTTGCAATCATGTCGGAGGTCGCCGAATGCTGGTGCTTATCCATGTGGATCAGCACGTGCAGCATGCGTGAAAGGCGGCTGTCATTGCGCATGGGTCTCTTCCTGTCGATCGGACGGGCCATTATCGCAAAGGGATCGTAACAAGACAAGTAACATGATGCTTGACGACATTGGTTCATGTAACTTATGTTGAGTCATGAGTTCAATATCAAGGAAGAGTTCCATGTCGTTCGAAGCCATCATCATCGGCGGAAACTTCGCCGGCCTTTCGGCAGCGATGCAGCTGGCCCGGGCACGGCGGCGCGTTCTGCTCGTCGATGCCGGCGCGCCGCGCAATCGTTTTTCTGAAGCCTCGCACGGTTTCCTCGGCCAGGACGGCCAGACGCCGGCGGCGATCATGCGGGAGGGAAAACGGCAGCTTTCGCTTTATCCGACCATCACCATCCGCGAGGGGAAAGTCGTCCGGGCGCAAAGCGATGGTGACGCCTTCACTATCGGCACCGAAGACGGCGGCGAGGAACGAGCCGCGCGCATCGTGCTCGCAACCGGCGTCAGCGACACGCTGCCCGAAATCCCCGGCCTCAAGGAGCGATGGGGCCGCTCCGCGCTGCACTGCCCCTATTGCCACGGTTTTGAGGTCGGCGGCGGCAAGCTCGGCGTTCTCGCAAACCATCCGCATTCGGCTCATTCGGCCATGATGATCCCAGACTGGGGTGCGACGACCTTTTTCACCCAAGCGCTGTTCGAGCCCGATGAAGAGCAATTGGTGAAGTTGACGGCCCGTGACGTCCGGATCGAACGCAGCCCTATCGTGGAATTGTTGGGCGACAAACCGAAGCTTGAGGCCGTTCGCCTCGCCGATGCCCGCGTCGTGCCGCTGGACGCCATCTTCGTCGCTCCGAGAACGGCGATGGCGAGCACGATTGCCGAACAGCTCGGCTGCGCCTTCGACGACGGCCCGTTCGGGCCAATCGTTCGGATCGCCGATAACAAGGAAACCACCATCAAGGGCGTCTTTGCCGCCGGCGATGCGGCAAGCGCCATGCACAATGCCACGCTCGCCTCCGCCTCAGGCGTGCTCGCCGGCGTGCACTGCCATCAATCGCTTGTCATGCAGTCGGCCGCTTAGGGCGGAAACAGCACGTTAAACGGGTGGAATTCTCCCCAACAGGTCAGGGACACGTGCACCTCGCGGTCATCGAGGTGAAAATCTCAACGCGTTAATCATTGCTTTTAAAATAATGAGCCGATGCAACCGACTTATTGCAATTTCTACGTTTGAATTGTAGCTGTTTTCATCTGAATGACTATCAAGCAAGACGATGGTGAGACCGTGGATCACCGCGCTTGCAGCAAGCAGAAATGGGGGATTTCAATGGGGTTTACTGAAGCTGTTCGGACTGTTCTGAAGCAGAAATATGCGACCTTTTCCGGCAGGGCTTCCCGGTCGGAATATTGGTGGTTCGTGCTATTCTATCTGCTGGCGCTGTTCGCACTCATAATTCCGGCCTTTATACTCGCCTTCGCTACCAGTGGCGGCGGAGCCCCGTCACCGGTTCACTATACCGTGGTCATCTGGATGTTGTTCACACTCGCAATTTTTTTGCCGCTGACATCTCTTCAGGTTCGCCGCTTCCATGATCGCAACATTTCCGGTTGGTGGTATCTCGCGCTGTTTATCGGGAGCTTCGTTCCCTATGTCGTTCTCGTCACCGCCCCAGTGACTATTGTTATTTCCGTGCTCCCGGGCACAGAAGGTCCGAACAAGTTCGGGGCGGATCCGCTGCGTCCGGAACGAAGCGCGGAGGTCTTTGCTTAGAGCATGACCATTCGCAAGGCCGACCTGCTGTGGCTGTGTGCTCGCCGCAAATGATGATTGGACGGTGGGATCCGATCCCTCCTATCGATGTAACTCTGAAAGAATAGTGGTTCTGAGCGGCGAATTGACTTCGGAAATTCGCCGAGGTGTATGGCGCCGAAGGATTGTATTTTAAGGGCAGGGGTAATGAAGCTACGTATTTTAGGCGCTTTCGCGCTTGTTCTTGCTGCTACGGGTCACGCTCAGGCTGGCGATCGCACAGCCGCGGCAGCAACCTTCTTTCGTGATGTGACGAAATCGACATGCGGTTTCAAGATGACGCCAGAGTCGGCGTTAAAAGCTGCAACCACTCTTGGAATGTCGGATCCTATTAGCGAGCCATCGCTTTCTGCGGTGGTTGCAATTTGTGGAGAGGTAAAAAAAGGAAACAAAAGCAAAACCATTGTAATCCAGGTTCCCGACAACCGAAAAGTGCTTCGGAAAGTCATGATTGAAAGAGCCAAGTGGTGGCAAGCATGATGAGAGCGGCAGGGCTTGGCGGAGATGACAAACCTGCTGTAACTGCTGGATACCCAAGGAAGTGACAAGTGCTGCATATTCACCGCGTGTCTTCGCGGTGAATGACTCAATTGCCGCAGGGGAAATAGTCTCTCCGGCATTCACGGCCGAACATCTAAGGCAAAAACAGCACGTTATACTGATCGACATCGCTCGGCAGGTCCCGCACCCTCATCTCCTCCTCGCGATCCTCGAAGAGGACCAGGCAATCCTCGTAGAAGCCTGATAGCATGGATATGAAGGCTTTCGTTCCCTCACGCCCGTAAAAGAGTGGCGTGAACTCCATGTAGAGCGGCACGCGGCGGGCAAGCAGCGGCTGCATTGAGCGGCAGGCGACCGGCTCGTAGCCCTCGATATCCATCCAGACGAGGCCGATTGCGACCGGGTCGATCGAAAGTCCGGCAAGGATCTCGGAAATCGGCTTTACCGGCACGCTGATCTTCCTGTCCGTCGGGCTTTGGCGGATGGCGCTGCTCTTGCCGTGATTATTGAGGTTGAGAAAAAAGTCGATCTCGCCTTCGCTCTCGCCGGCGGCGCAATTGACGAGTCGGACTTTTTCCTCCAGCCGGTTCTGGCGAATGTTAAGTTGAAGCAGCGGGAAATTACGTGGATCGGGCTCGATGCTGACGATCTTGATGTAGGTGTCGCTGAGGGCGAAATAGACGGTCTGGGTGCCGATATTGCCGCCGATCTCGAGCAGCGTCGCGTCTTTTCGCAAAAGGCCGCGCTCGCGCAGGATGACGATCAGCCGGTCGACGGCCTCGCGCTCGAAATGGCCCTTCCGGAACACCTTGCGACCGATATAGTCGGCCGGCGAGAAGGTCATCAGGTGGTCGCCGGCATCGACCGTCATCGAGACGACGCGCGGGCCGATATTCTCGATCAGCAGGCGGCGGCCGAAGCGGGTGTCGAAGAAGCGCGAAGCGGCCGCATTGCGCGCCTTGCGCAGCCGGCGGCTCCAGTATTTGGCGGTCAGCCAGGGCTTGCCAGGCATCAGGCTTTTCCTTCGAGCGGCTCTGCCGCTTTCTCTCTCGGAATGACGTAGACTTTCAAGGGCAGGGCCCGGCCGCGCACACTGATTTCACGGCTTTCGATGCCGGCGAGGTTAGCACCCGAAAGGCTCGCCACCGGCTCGGAGATGACGATCGCCGCCTCGAACTCCTTGGCGGCGCTTTCCAACCGGCTCGCAACATTCACGGTGTCGCCGATCGCCGTCATGCTGCGCACCCGGCCATATCCCATCGTGCCGACGACGGCCGGGCCGGTATGAATGCCGATCGCGATGCGCAGCGGCAGCGCCAGTTCGTCGGCCAGCTCGGCGGCGAGTTTCTCGATCTCGGCGACGATCGCCGCGGCCGCGTTGAGCGCCTGGCGGCAGGCTTCCTCCGGTGCGGTGTTGAGCCCGAAGAGCGCCATGGCGCCGTCGCCGATGAACTTGTCGAGCCGCCCGCCCGACTGCTCCACCGCCTTGCCGATGATGGCGAAATAGCGGTTCAGCAGGAAGACGACGTCGAAGGGCAGGCGGGTTTCCGTCAGCGTGGTGAAATGGCGGATATCGACGAAGAGCACGGCGATCTCGCGCTCGCGGCCGGGGCTCGTCTCCTGGCTGTTGGCGGGAAGGGCCGCCTCGATCGCCGGCACGAGAAGCGGCGCGACGGCAACGTTGCCGTTCGGGCGAAGCTGGCAGGCGAGCCGGACATCCGGGCCGGCATTGATGCGCCTCAGTGTCGTCTGTTCCATCTTGTCGGGGGCAGGCAGGCTTTCGTAATCGCCAAGGATCTGCACGCGACAGGTGGAGCACTGGCCCTTGCCGCCGCAGACGGCATAATGCGGCAGGCCGCCGAGCCGGCTTGCCTCCAGCACCGAGAAGCCGCGCGGCACACGGATCACCTCGCCGCCCGGATAATTCACGGCGACCTGGTCAAGCCGCTCCTTCAACTTGCGCCGGGCGCGGGCGACGACGACGATGAGCAGCGAGGCCGAGAAGGCGCCGTAGAGCCCGGCGCGGATCATGGCGACCTGACGGTGAACCTCCGGGTTCGAGGCGTAACGGGTGTTGACGCCCTCCTTGTAAGCGCTGACCGTCATTGACTGCTGGTAGGAAGGGTCGGCGAGCGTCCTGCCCATTTCGACGAAGCCGAGCAGCGAGAGCACCGGCACGAGGATGGCGAGTGCCAGCATGAGCGGTGCGAAGTCCGGGTACCAGGAGCGGTAGCGCAGCCAGAAATGGATGCCGATGCAGCCGTGGATCCAGACGGCGACGACGGCGAGCGCCTGCCGCGCGCCGTTCGCCGGAGACCTGATCCACAGCGAACTGACGACCGTCTCGTAGTCGTCGATATAGCCATAGAACTCGTGGGCGATGCGCGTGCCGATGACATGATCGAGGAGAAGCAGCGGGATCATCAGGCCGAGCACAATCTGCGCCATTTCCCCCTTCGGCATGACCAGGCTGCGGCGCATGTAGATGGCGCGCAGCACCAGCGCGATATGGATTAGCACCGACGAATAGAAGACGGTGGTCCCCAGGGGATTACGCCAGATCGCCAGGAAGAGGTGGGCGGCTTTATCGGCGGCTGCGACGGAAATCAGGCCAATCGCATGGTTCGACAAATGCAGCACGACGAAGATGAAAATGACGAGGCCGGAACCGAGCCTCGCCCTTCTGATCGTACGTTCCGAAAAAATCCCTGTGGCCGAGACCGTCGTCATTCATTCCCGTTCTTGTCGATGTAACCGCAGGCCCATAGAGATTGGGAAAGAGGCGGAATTGCTTCGATGGCGATCACATTCCATATGCTTATGCGCAAGTTTTCGGCAAAGGGACAATAGCGGAATTTTCCCGACAGGCGCGAAAGTTGTAAACAGTGTGTCTTACCTGAGGTGTCCCAATGCAGGTGGCTTTCTACGCGCCGATGAAATCGCCGAACCATCCGGTGCCGTCGGGCGACCGTTTGATGGCGCGGCTGCTGATCCGGGCGCTGGAGCTTGGCGGGCATCAGGTCGAAGTCGCCTCCGAATTCCGCACCCATGCCTCGACACCGGAGGCGGCAGCCGCGCTCGAACCCGCCATCGGCGCCGAACTGGAGCGGCTGCGGCTGAGATGGAAATCTGGGCCGCGACCGGAACTCTGGTTCTGCTACCACCCCTATTACAAATCGCCCGATCCCTTCGGGCCGGCGATTTCTGCCGAATTCGCCATTCCCTATGTCACTGCCGAAGCCTCCTATGCGGCAAAACGCGACCGAACCGGCTGGGCAACATCACAGAAGCTGGTGGGCGAGGCGATCATGCAGGCGGCGGTCAATATCAGCTTCACCGAGCGTGACCAGGCCGGGCTTGCCGCCGTCTTTCCGCAGGCGGGCCTTGCCAGGCTGAAACCCTTCATCGACACGGCGTTGTTCGAGAACGTGTCGCCGGCGCCCGATCCGCGCCGGCTGATGACGGTCGCGATGATGCGGGCCGGCGACAAGATGGACAGTTATGCGATGCTTGCGAGAGCATTGCGGCTGATCGAAGACCGGCCCTGGACGATTGCCGTCATCGGCGATGGTCCGATGCGCCAGGAGGTACAGGCGGTGTTTGCCGAGTTTCCTGGCCGGATCGAATGGCTGGGCGAGCGCAATGCCGTCGAGATCGCCGAACTGCTCGGGCGCGGCGGCGTCTATGTCTGGCCCGGATGCGGTGAGGCCTATGGCCTTGCCTACCTGGAAGCCCAGGCCGCCGGCCTGCCTGTCGTCGCTCAGGAAACGGCAGGCGTGCCAGCGGTGGTCGAGGCTGGCGTGACCGGCCTGCTGACGCCGGATGGCGATGTCACTGCCTATGCCGAGGCCCTGGCTGCCCTGCTTGACGACAGGCAAAGGCGCGACGCCATGGGGCAGGCGGCGCGGCGCTTCGTGCTCGGCGAGCGATCGCTTGCGACGGCGGCGCAGGTATTGAACGGAATTTTGCGCGACAGCGCAGCAACAGGAGTGACGTGATGACCGACGGGATAGCCTGGGACCCCCTGCACCATGAGCTTGACCGCTGGCAGGCCGCCGACCGGGTGGCGCGGTTCTGGCTGCGGGACGACGACGCCGTTGAGCCGACCCAGGCGCTGGAGACGTTGATGGCGCTCGCCTGTCAAAGCGAGGTTCCGCTGACACTCGCCGTCATTCCCGGCTTGACCGGCGAGGCATTGGCCGCGCGCCTGGTGGAAGACGCAGCCGTCGCTGTCGCGGTGCATGGCTGGTCTCATACGAACCATGCGGGGCCGGAGAGAAAAAAGCAGGAACTCGGCGGCGACCGGCCGGCAGATGTCGTGCTCGGCGAGTTGGGTGAAGGGTTCCGGCTGCTGCAGCGGCTGCATCCGGCCCGCTTCCTGCCGGTGCTGGTGCCGCCGTGGAACCGGATCGACGCGGCCCTCATCCCGGCGCTGCCCGGTCTCGGATTTGCAGCACTGTCGGTCTATGGGCGGGCAAATCAGGGTGGCCCGGTGCCGCTCCTCAACACCCATGTCGACATCATCGACTGGCATGGCACGCGCGGCGGACGAAGCGAGGCGGACCTGGTGGCCGAGCTGGTGGCCGAGCTTCGCCACCGGTTTGCCGGGAGCGACGAGCCTGTCGGCGTGCTCACCCACCATCTGGTGCATGATGCAGCCGCGTGGGACTTCCTGTCGGCCTTGTTTGCAGTGACGGGCCGGCATCCGGCCGTCCGCTGGTCGCCGGCGTCGGAACTGCTAGGGCCTTAGACATTGCCGATCAGGCGGCGTGAACGCGTCCGAGGAACTCTCGCATGAGTGCTACGACATCATCGAGATGCGTCTCGAGCAGCCAGTGCCCGCCGCCGAGCAGATGGAGTTCGGCATCCGGCAGATCGCGCAGATAGGCCCGAGCCGACTTTTCCGGCATGTAGTGGTCGTTCGGACCCCAGACGATCAAGGTCGGCGGCCGGTATTCGCTGAGATATTTGCGGTGTTCCGGGAACCAGGCCCGGTTCTCCCTCAGTCCGGCGATGAGGTCTATGGCGATGTCCTTGCGCCGCGGCGTGATCAGCGACCAATGCAGCTTCCAGAGATCGGGCGGGATCGTATCGGCCAAAGCAGGCGGCAGATCGTTGAGGAACTCCTCCTTGAAGGCCGCCTCGCTGATCGCCTCCGCCAGCACCTTCCTCATCTCCGATCTCGGAAGCGTCCATGTCGCCTCGATATCCGCATATTTCGGTCCGAGGGCATCTTCATAGGGGATATCGCCATTCTGGATGATCAGCCCGGCGACGCGGTGAGGGTCTTTGATTGCCAACCGCGCACCGATAGGCGACCCGAAGTCGTGGAGGTAGAGGACAAACCGGTCGACATGCATCGCATCGACGAAGGCCTCCAGCCAGGCGGCATATCCATCGAAGCTATAGTCGAAATCATCCGGCGTACCGCTATAGCCCGCACCCGGGAAATCCGGCGCAATCAGGCGCCAACGGTCGGCAAGGCGCGGCATTAGATTGCGAAATTCATAGGATGAGCAGGGATATCCGTGCGGCAGCAACAAGACCGGTGCATCTTCCCGGCCGGCCTCGCGGTAAAAAGTCTCGACGCCTGCAACCGTCATCCAGCGATGTCGGACGAGAGTGGCCATCAGAAAGCTCCTCAGAACCGTTCTTCACTTTCGGTCTTCGTCATACTGCTTGGCGCCTTCCACCGGTCGCAGCCACGGTTCACGGCGTTTGATCCAGAGTTCGTAGCTCGGCACCAGAGGCGTCGGCGCCTCGGAGAGGATGCCAAGCTTGATTTCCGCCTCCCGGTCATCGGCGGAAAACAGCCGCGAGCCGCAACCGGTACAGAAATGCCGACCTTGGAACGCGCCAGTTTCCCCTGAATGTTCGAATTGGCCGGCGGGCCAGATCCCATAAAAGGTAAAAGCCGAACCGCTTTCCTGCCTGCAGTCCGTGCAATGACAAATTCCAACGCGCAAGGGTTCGCCCCGGACAGAAATACGCACCTGCCCGCAAAGACACTTTCCGGAAAGCACGGTCATGACGGATCCCTGTTTCGTTGATTTGCGCTGCCGGGAAAACGGTCCGGCCCGGCATCTGTTCCTTCGTGACGTCGCCGGCATGCCAGTTCGACGAATGGGCTCTCTGTCGAAGAGCTTCGGACGCAAGATGGAGCCGGCCTTCGGCGGCCTGCTAGATCACCACGGTCTGATTGTCGCGGGCGGCAAAAGATTCGGGGAAGGCGGCCTGCGCCTGCATTTCCATCTCCGCCAGCTGTTCGTCCGTGCGCGAGGGGGCGTGGTGGAACAGCGCGAAGCGCTTGGTGCCCGCCATTTTCGCAAGCTCGGTGCCATGCTGCCAGGTCGAATGGCCGAAGCCCTTGAAACGCTGCATCTCGTCTTCATTGTAGGTGCAGTCGTAGACGACGAGATCGGCGTCCCGCATCATCTCCAGCGAGACCGGATCATAGCTGCCGGGAATATGCTCGATATCATAGACGAGAGCGACCGAACGGCCCTGCCATTCGATGCGGTAGCCGATGGCGCCGCCCGGATGGTTCAGCATGAAAGTCTTGATCTCGATGCCCGCATGCGGGGTCAGCACCTGACCGGCATGGAAATCCCGGAAGTTCATCGTCGCCTGACAGATGTCGGTCTTGACGGGAAACCAGGGCGGGCTGATGAACTGCTCGACCATTTCCCGCGTGCTCATCTTGCCATCGAGATGGCCGGACCAGATGTTGACGTTGATCGAGGGATAATAGATCGCCTTGAAGAAGGGCAGGCCAATGATGTGGTCGTAATGGCAGTGGCTGAAGAACAGGTCGACGTCGCTGACGCCGTCGGCGAGCATCGACAGCCCGGCCTCGCGCAGGCCCGAACCCGCGTCGAAGATCATCCGATGTTTTCCGCAGCGAATTTCGATGCAGGAAGTGTTACCGCCGTAGCGATCGAACTCGGGGCCCGACACGGGAATACTGCCGCGGACGCCCCAAAATTTTATTTGAAACAAATCTGTCGTCATCGTTCTTCAAACCGGCCTTCCCGCATCGCCATCGTAGTCATAGTTCGTCTCTATGCGAAGCAGCAGAATTCCACGGGTTTGTCTGTTCCCCTTTGTATTCTCCTAACCGCTAGCGGAAGAAGAAGTAGATTTTCCTAAGCAATCGGCTTTCGGCTCGGAAAGCAACCCGGTATGGTTGGTTTTCGGTAAACAGGCTGCTGAGGACGGGGGACATTTTCCCGTAAGTCATGCCTATTAGATGGTTGCGCGCGATTGAAAAAACAATTGCCGCCATGTTGAGCCGAAAATCCCGTCTTGAAAGCAGCACGAACGCGGCGCCGAAGGGGCTGTCCGAAACGACATGTGGCGCGTGGATTCTCGTTCGGCCCGCTCGCCCGGTTCTCCGGGAAAACCGCCATCATATGAGAAAATTGTGCTTCCTATTCCGCGAATGTTTCCTTGATTGGGAATGGCAAAAAGCGATATATCCGACGATACAGGAAATATAAGAGACTCGCCATGTTGCAGCCGGTTATCAACGAGACCATCGCCGAAAGCAGCTACAGGCGCATTCGGGCCGACATTATTTTTGGCCGGCTGGCTCCCGGACAAAAGTTGAAGCTGGAAAGCCTGAAGGAGACCTACGAGACCAGCATCAGCACACTTCGAGAAGTGCTAAACCGGCTCTCCTCCGAAGGGCTTGTCCTCGCCGAGGGACAAAAAGGTTTCGAAGTGTCTCCGGTGTCCGTTTCGGACCTCAAGGAGACAGCGGCACTCAGGCTTCTCCTGGAAACACATGCGCTGGAGCAGTCGTTCGTGCATGGCGACGTGGAGTGGGAGGCTCCCCTGGTATCCGCGCACTACAAATTGGCGCGGATGGAACAGGTGATGGCATCCGGCGACACCGGCAGGGCCGAGGACTGGAAGCGCTACGACTGGGAGTTTCACCAAGCGCTGATATCCGCCTGCGGGTCGAAACTGCTGATGGAGACGCATTCGGTGATCTTCGACAGATATCTCAGATATCAGATGGTTGCCTTGTCCTATCGAGGCGATGTCGCGGCCAATGAACATCAGCAGCTTCTGGACGCGGCATTGCGACGGGACGCAGAGACGGCCAAGCGGGTGCTTGTCCTGCATATTCAAGGCGGGGTTGAACATGCGCTGGCGAGAGGGACGCTGAAATAGAAGTGGTTCGGACGTTTCTCTTCGAGCTTCAGGTCCCGACGTAAATTGCATTTCGGCGAAATCAGGAAAAGCCATGCTCAAGCAAGTCCACGACCCGGCTGAAACAGTAAGCGATGTTGTCTTCCGACAGATCCGCGAGGACATCATATCGGGCACATTGCCGCCGGGGGCCAAGATCAAGCTGGAGCAGGCAAAGGAGCGCTATTCCATCGGCATTTCATCGCTGCGCGAAATTTTGAGCCGCCTCACCACGGAAAACCTCGTCGTCGCCGAGGGGCAGCGTGGCTTTGAAGTGAGCCCTGCTTCGCGCCGCGAACTTCTGGAGCTCGCCGACCTTAGGATCGTTCTGGAAACGCACGCGATCGGCCTTGCCTTCGCCGCGGGAAATCTTGAATGGGAAGGGCGCATCGTCGCCGCCCATCACCGGCTGGCTGCCGCCGAACGCAAGCTCCTTGCCGGCGACGTCTCGCGGACCGTCGACTGGGTTCGATACGATTGGGAGTTCCATCAGGCGATCGTCTCGGCCTGCAATTCGGCGACGCTGATGGCGACATTGTCATCCGTCTTCGACCGCTTTCTCCGCTACCATATGCTGGCCGAGAGTTTTCGCGGAAAGCCCGTCGTCGATGACCACAGGCTTATGTTTGAACTTTCCATTCGGCGCGACGTCGCTGGCGCGACCGACATCGTCAGGCGGCACGTTCAAAGCGGCGTGGACCATGTGCTGAAGAGCGGCCGGATTACTTAGCTCAATTCCAGGAAAAGTGCGACGCGGTTCCGTCCGGAATGCGCGAAACAAGAGGTTGGAGCGGCTCTGCGTTTTCATGAAAAGCTGAGCCGCTCCTAAACCATGGCTCAAGAGGCGTCTTTAGGAATTCCTTCCGGACGCATCTGTTTCTTCAGAGCGGCGATCCGGAAAATTGCGTTCGGGGCGCCGTAGCCGCGGTAGCCGCGGCGCTCGACGATCTCGAAAAAGAAACCCTCTCCATAGGTTCCGCTATAGAGCTGGAAATATTCGCCATGCTCGTCGCGGTCATAGAGGATGTTCTCCGCCTTCAGCCGCTCGGTCAATGCAGGATCGAGGCCGAAGCGTGCTTCGACGTCGTCATAGTAGTTCGGCGAAATGTGCAGTGATCTGAAACCGCAAACACGAAGGCTTTCGGCGGTCGCGAAGATGTCGTCGGTCACAAACGCCAGATGCTGGATGCCGGCCCCGAATTTCTCGGCGATGAAATGTCCCGCCAGAGTGCGGCGATTCTCGGCGCCGTTCATGGTAATGCGCAGCGCCCCGGTGTCGTTCTCGACGACTTGACTGCGCACCACCCCGGCCGGATCGATGATATCGACCATCGGGGTCTTCCGCGTCTCGAAAATGGACGTGTAGAACAGAAGCCAGGTGAGCATTTCATCGTAGCCGACCGTCTGGGCGACGTGATCAATGCGCAAAAGGCCTGCAGGCGGCGCGTCGCTGTCGTCGGTGACCGGCTGAAAGTCGATTTCGGAGAAGCGACCCAATGCGCTCTTGTCGTCGATGAGATAGACGATCCCGCCCCCCACGCCCCGAATGGCGGGCAGCTCAAGCTCACCGTCTGCGACAGGCTGGGTGAATGGCTCGGCATCCAAGGCGAGCGCGCGCTCATAGGCCTTGGCCGCATCGTCGACGACCAGGGCCATGGCATAGGCAAAAGTACCGTGAACGGCGTAGGCCGCATTGGCGAACCCTGCCTGATCGACATTGACGAGGATCCGTATCTCGCCCTGCTCGAAAAGAGAGACTTTCTTCGTGCGGTGGATTGCCGTCTTTTTAAATCCGAGGGTGCGCAGCAAGGCAACCAGCTCGACTTCATCTTCCTCGTCCGTGGCAAACTCGACGAAGCCGACGCCCTTGACGGAAGGCCTTTCCGGCATTGCCGCCCCGGTCATGCTGCCGATGCCGAGATGGCGGCGCACCTGATCGCCGAGATAGATCAGGGAGCGGTGGCCGTCGGCCGCAATCGCCCGCGACAAACCGCCTCGAAATTGATCGTTGAAGATCTCCAGGGAGAAATACCCGTCATAACCTGTCGCCGCGACGGCTTCGGTGAACGCCGTCACGGGAAGGTCGCCTTCACCCGGCATGTTTCGGAAGTGGCGGCTCCAGTAGAGCAGGTCCATGTCGATATCAGGGGCATCGGCAAGCTGGACGATGAAGATTTTCTCTTTGGGAATTGAGCGGATCGAATTGACGTCGATCTTCCGCGACAAGGTGTGGAAGCTGTCGAGGATAAGACCGATATTCGGATGATCGGCGCGACGGACGATCTCCCAGGCGTCGCGATGGTCGCTGATATGGCGGCCCCAGGCAAGCGCCTCATAGCCCACCCTCAGTCCACGCCGGGCAGCACGCTCGCCAAGTTCATGAAAGTCCGCTGCCGCCCGGTCGATGCCGCCGATAGCGGCCGGCGAGACGTTGGAGCAGACAAGCACCAGATCCGTTCCGAGCTGCTGCATCACGTCGAACTTCCGTTCCGCGCGGTCAAACGTACGGCTTCGCAAGGGCTCCGGCATGCCCTCGAAATCACGAAATGGCTGAAACAGGGTGATCTCCAGGCCATGGTCGCGGACGAGTTTTCCGACATCGGCCGGGCTTCCGTCGAAGGCGAGGAAGTCATTTTCGAAGATCTCGACGCCGTCGAAGCCCGCCCGGGCGATCGCCTCGAGCTTCTCCGGAAGTTCGCCGCTGATCGTTACAGTCGCAATCGAGGTCCTCATGTCAAACCCTTCCGATATCCGTGCGAGATTAAACGAGCGCCGAACACCACGATGCGTCACGGAAAATCGCTCGCTACTATTATGGCAAATGTCGTGAGGAATTCAAATAGCGTGTCTTATTATAAATTCTCATATGATTTTGAAAAACTCTGTTGATTTGACCGCTCGTCTCTGGCAATCATTGCTCACACAGTCAAAAGGTGAGGTGGCTGTCCGGTCGAGTGACCGCCAAAGGAGGAGGAATCACATGTTCAAATCTATGCTGACGCGCCGAAACGCGATGCTCGGAGCCGCGGCCCTGGTGGCTGCCGTCACCCTAGCGCAACCGGCCGCCGCCATCACGCCTGATGAAATCAAGGCTCGCGGCAAGATCATCGTCGGAATTCAGGGTGACAACCCGCCTTGGGGCTTCGTGACCAGCGGCGGCAAACAGGACGGCCTCGATGCCGACATCGCGACGCTGTTTGCCAAGGAACTGGGTGTTGCCGTCGAGTTCGTGCCGCTTGAAGTCAACAACCGCATTCCCGCACTGACGGCCGGCCGCGTCGACGTTCTGTTCGCGACGATGGCGATGCTGCCGGATCGCGCAAAGGCCGTGCAGTTCAGCAAGCCCTATGTTGCTAATGCCATCGTTCTGATTGGTCCGAAATCGGCTGAGATCAAGAAGAATGACGACATGGCCAAGTTCACGGTCGGCGTCGCCAAGGGTGCAGCCCAGGACACGCAGGTCACCAAGAACGCGCCGCCGAGCACGACCATCCGGCGCTATGATGGAGACGCCGCGAGCGTCCAGGCCCTGGTGTCCGGCCAGGTCGAGACGCTTGGTGGCAACATTTTCTACATGGACCGGGTGGAGAAGGCCCGTCCGGGCGAATTCGAAAACAAGCTTGAATTCCAGAAGCTCTACAACGGTGCTTGCACGCGTCTCGGCGAAAAGGAAATCAATGCGGCGCTCAACACCTTCATCGACAAGATCAAGGCAAACGGCGAACTCAAGGCAGTCTACGACAAGTGGATGAAGGTTCCGGTCCCGGAATTCCCGGAAACGCTGGAAGGCATTCCGTTCGCGGCGAACTGAGCGAACCGCAAAGGCGGACGAGGCCCGGCCTTCCGGCTGATGACAGGGTCTGCCAACCGCTCGCCGTCATGCTCGGGCTCGTGTCCCGAGCATCTACGGCGGCAGATCCCCGGCACAGGCCGAGGATGACGTCCAGAAAGAGGCAGTCTCTCACCAAGCAAGGCCGGGCATGCCAATGCCCGGCAACGCAACCGCCATGCTTAAGGCTCTGCCCCGTTTGAGGTGCGCGACATGACCAAAACCATCTTTGTGCTCAACGGACCGAACCTGAACCTGCTGGGCCAGCGCGAACCGGCGATCTATGGAACCACGACGCTGGCCGACATCAGGAAACGGTGCGTGACCAAGGCAAAGTCCTTGGGATTCGACGTCGAGTTCCGGCAGACCAATTTCGAGGGCGAACTGGTCGAGAGCGTGCACCAGGCCCGGACCGACGCCTGTGGCATCATCATCAATCCCGCCGGCTATACCTTCACATCGATCGCTCTTCTCGATGCGTTGAAAATGTTCGACCCGCCGAAGATCGAGCTGCATATTTCGAATGTTCATGCGCGCGAAAGCATCTACCACAATTCGCTGATCTCGCGCGTTGCCACGGCCATCATGATCGGCTTTGGAGCGGATGGCTACGAGCTGGCTATCCAGGCGATGGCTGGAATGGTCAAGCAGGACTGAACTTTCAGGAAGACGGACCAGAAGGATCGCCATGAATTATAAGTTGGATTTCACCCCGGTCATAGATGGCCTGCCGAGCCTTCTGCTCGGCTGCCTCGGGACATTCTTGCTTGCCATTTGTGGGATGCTGCTGGCGATCATCATCGGAATTGGCGGCGTCGCCTTGCGCGACTCCGCCCTGAAGCCGGCGCGATGGCTGGTCATCGCCTTCGTCGAGTTGATCCGTAACACGCCGTTTCTGGTGCAGATCTTTTTCATCTACTTCGCGCTTCCGCTGACAGGCATCAGGCTGGATCCGACACCGACGGCGATTATCGCGCTCGGCATTAACGGTGGTGCCTACGCAATTGAGATCATTCGCGGCGGCGTCCAGTCGATCCCGAAGGGACAGATGGAAGCGGGTCTGGCGCTTGGTCTGCACAAGGCTCAGGTCTTCCGGCTGATCATCCTCAAGCCGGCATTACGGGCGATCTATCCGTCCTTGACCAGCCAGTTCGTCCTGTTGACGCTGACCACCAGCATCGCATCGGCGATTTCCGCCTACGAGCTAACGTCCGTTTCGCAGCGCATCGAGTCGGAGAGCTTCCGCAGCTTCGAGGTCTACTTCACCGTCACGGTTTTCTACTTCGTGATCTCCTGGCTGATGATGCGCATCTTCGCGCTGTTTTCGGCGCGTTACTTCAAATATCCGGTCAAGTAGGAGGAATTCCATGGGTCACGAAGAATTCGTCTTCCTCCTGATCGGCCTGAAATGGACAGTGCTCCTGTCCGCCGTCGGTTTTGTCTGCGGCGGCATCGCGGGGCTCGGCGTCGCCCTTGCCCGTGCCTCGGGCATACCGCTGCTGGAACGCGTCACGGCCGGCTATATCGCCGTCTTCCAGGGAACCCCGCTGCTGATGCAGCTGTTCGTCGTCTATTACGGCTTGGCGCTGGTGGGGCTGATGCTCGATTCCTGGGTGGCCGTCGCCATCGGCCTGACGCTGCATGCGAGCGCCTATCTCGGCGAGATCTGGCGCGGATCGATCGAAGCGGTTCCGCGCGGCCAGACGGAAGCGGCAAAGGCTCTCAGCCTCAGATACATCTCGCGCATGAAGGATGTCATCCTGCCGCAGGCGCTGCGCATTTCGCTGCCCGCCACGATCGGTTTCCTCGTCCAGTTGATCAAGGGCACCTCGCTTGCGTCGATCGTCGGCTTCACCGAGCTGACGCGGGCCGGCAACATCATCTCCAACCAGATTTTCCAACCGCTGACGGTCTTCGGCATCGTCGGCATTCTCTATTTCCTGATGTGCTGCCCACTGACGATTCTTGGCGCTCGCCTCGAACGAAAGTTCGCCGCCTCCGCGCGCTGATCCGCATCCCTCGTCTTCGATGCGGTCCAGCCCGCCAATATGGAGTTCTACCGATGACCATTCCCAGTCCTGCTCAAGGCGCGGAAACCATGATCACCATGGAGCGGGTGGAGAAGTGGTATGGCGCTTTTCAAGCCCTGCACGACATCAACATATCGGTTCGCAGCGGCGAGAGGATCGTCTTGTGCGGGCCTTCCGGCAGCGGCAAGTCGACGCTCATTCGCTGCATCAACCATCTCGAGACCTATGAAAAAGGTGAAATCCGCGTCGGCGGGATTCTTCTCGGCAATCAGGCCAAGACCATCGATGCGATCCGTCGCGAGGTCGGCATGGTCTTCCAGCAGTTCAACCTGTTTCCGCATCTGACCGTGCTGCAGAACTGCATGCTGGCGCCGATGAAGGCAGCCGGCGTTGGCAGGGCGGAGGCCGAGGAACGGGCACGCGGGCTGCTCGAGCGGGTCAAGATCCTGGAGCAGGCCGACAAATATCCGGTGCAGCTTTCTGGTGGCCAGCAGCAGCGCGTGGCCATTGCCCGCGCGCTTTGCATGCGGCCGAAAGTCATGCTGTTCGATGAGCCGACCTCGGCGCTTGATCCGGAGATGGTCAAGGAGGTGCTGGATACGATGATCGCGCTTGCTGATGAGGGCATGACGATGATCTGCGTCACGCACGAGATGGGCTTTGCCCGCCAGGTCGCCGATCGCGTGATCTTCATGGCCAGCGGCGCGATCGTCGAGGAAGCCCCGCCCGCCGAGTTCTTCACGAACCCACAGCATGAGCGAACCAGGAAATTCCTCGGAGAAATCCTGCGGAAGTAGGGGTCTCAAGGTCGATGCGTCTGGCAAATTATGGGAGCCGGCAATGAAGCCGCTGGAGATTGCAGTCATGGGAGCCGGCCTGATCGGCAGGCGCCACGTCGAGCGTGTCATGTCCGAGCCCGGAACCGTTCTCTCGGCGGTGATCGATCCTTCCGCCGCCGGTCGCGACTTTGCCGAGACTGTCGGCGCCCGATGGTATCGGAGCTTTTCGGACATTCGCGTCGAGGATAGGCCTGACGGCGTCATCGTGGCGACGCCGAACCAGCTTCACGTCGAGAACGGAATGGAGATCGTCGCCGCCGGCATCCCCGTTCTGATCGAGAAACCGATCGCCGACGATGTCGATGCCGCCGCGGCGCTGGTCGCCGCCGGCGAGAAGGCGGGCATACCGCTGCTGGTCGGCCATCACAGGCGCCACAATCCGATGATCCAGGCGGTAAAGCAGATCGTCGACGGCGGAAGGCTTGGCCGGATCATCGCGGTGCACGGCACGTTCTGGGTCGCCAAGCCCGACAACTATTTCGATATCCCCTGGCGGCGCGAAGCGGGCGCCGGCCCGGTCTTCGTCAACCTGATCCACGATGTCGATCTCTTCCGATATCTCTTCGGCGAGGTCGAAGCCGTCCATGCGCTGGAATCGCACGCCGTGCGGAACCATGCCGTCGAGGATACGGCCGTCGTCACGCTGCGTTTTGCAAGCGGGGTGCTTGCCACCCTCAACGGCAGTGATGCCGTGGCCGCGCCCTGGAGCTGGGAGACGACCACCGGTGAGAACCCCGCTTTTCCCCATTACGATCAATTCTGCTACCAGATCGGCGGCACCAGGGGTTCGCTCGGAATTCCCGATTTGACGCTTTGGACGAGCCCTTCGAGGCCCGATTGGCTGGAGCGGCTCGACCAGGAGCGGGTGCCCTACGCGGCAGCCGATCCCCTTCGCGTTCAGCTCGGACATTTTTGCGACGTCATTCGTGGCGATGCCACGCCTCTGGTGAGTGGCCGGGAGGGCCTCGCCACGCTCAGGGTCGTCGAGGCGATCAAGAGATCGGCGCGCTCGGGACGGATGATCCACCTCGCTGACGCCCGCGCCTCTTCCGATCCCCAGAAAGTCTGACCACATGATCACCGGGACGACCAAACTCATCGCTCACCTCGGCTATCCGACGGAGTCCTTCAAGGCCCCGCTGATCTACAATCCGTATTTCGAGAAGAACGGAATTGATGCCGTCGTCGTGCCGATGGGCTGCAGGCCGGAGGACTATTCGGTATTTCTGAAGCTTCTGTTCCGGCTATCCAATATCCACGGCGCTCTGATCACGATGCCGCACAAGATTTCGACGATGGCGCTGCTCGACGAAACGTCGACCAACGCGAAAGTCGCAGGCTCGTGCAATGCAGTGCGCCTCGGTTCGGACGGCAGGCTGATCGGTGACATGTTCGATGGCGAGGGCTTCGTTCGCGGCGTGTTGCGCAAGGGTAAAAAGGTTGAAGGCGCCCATGCGCTCATTGCGGGTGCCGGCGGCGTCGGCTCGGCGATCGCGGCGTCGTTGGCACAGGCGGGCGTGGACCATCTCGCCATCTTCGACGCCAACGAGACGACCGCGACCGCGCTGCTGGACAGGCTGAAGAAATATTATCCACAGCTTGAAGTGACGGTCGGTTCCGCCGATCCGGCAGGTTTCGACATTGTCGTCAATGCGACACCTCTCGGAATGCGACGGGGTGACCCGCTGCCAATCGATATCGACCGCATTTCTCCATCGACCTTCGTCGGCGAAGTCGTGCTGACCAAGGAGATAACCCCTTTTCTCGAGGCCGTGCGGGCGCGCGGCTGTGCATTTCAGGTTGGGACGGACATGTTGTTCGAACAGATCCCCGCCTATCTCGAATTCTTCGAATTTCCGACGACGACGGCCGACAATCTGCGGGCAATCGCCAAACTCGGATGATGCGAATTTAGAGCAATTCCAGCAAAAGTGTGCAGCGGTTTTGCTTTCGGAATTGCGTAAAAACAAAGAGATAGAACATGATGCCGAAAAGTGTGCGCGGTTTTCGGACGACATCCTGTTCTAGAGCGAGACGGTGATGCCGCCGTCTACGGTCAGCATATGGCCGTTGACGAAGGAGGAGGCATCCGAGGCGAGGAAGACGGCGGCGCCGACGAGCTCCTTGACCTCGCCCCAGCGGCCGGCCGGCGTGCGGGTTTCCAGCCAGCCAGAAAACTTCGGATCGTCGACAAGCGCCTGGTTGAGCGGCGTGCGGAAATAGCCGGGCGCGATCGCATTGACCTGCAGGCCGTATTTCGCCCAGTCGGTCGCCATGCCGCGCGTGAGGTTCTTCACCGCGCCCTTGGTCGCGGTATAGGGCGCGATGCCGGGGCGGGCGAGTTCGGCCTGGACGGAGGCGATGTTGATGATCTTGCCGCGGCCGCGCGATATCATCGCCTGGGCGACTGGCTGGCTGACATAGAACAGGCTGGAGACATTGGTCTTGAAGATCTCGTCCCATTTGTCGACCGGGAAGTTCTCCAGCGGTGTGCGGAACTGCATGCCGGCATTGTTGACGAGGATGTCGATCGGGCCGATCTCCGCCTCGATATAGGCGATGGCGGTGCGGCTGGCCTCGGCATCGGTGACGTCGAAGGCGGCGCTGACGGCATGGCGATGGCTGCGACGGATATCCTCGGCGGCGGCCTCAGCCTTCTGCGCGTTGCGGCCGTTGATGATGATCGAAGCGCCATGCTCGGCAAGCCCGACCGCCAACGCGCGGCCGATGCCTTGGCTGGAGCCGGTAACGAGGGCGCGGCGCCCGGAGAGGTCGAAGAGGGGAAAGGTCACGAGGCTGCTCCTGATTTCATTGCACTCTGCATAGCCGGTTTCCGGCATTACATGCAAAGGTGCTGGATCAGCCCGTTCCAAGCCTCTTGATATTTCCTGCAAGCTCTCCGGCTAGCCGCAGGCTGGCGGCGGTTGCCATCGTCATTTGCGGCAGAAGCAGCCATTCGAGCGTCCAGGCAGCGCCCGAGCGTTCCTGTTCGTGGACGAGGGACTGGTGAACGCCCGATAAAGCCGTGGCGTTGAAGCGGGCGAGCGAGACGAGGACTTCGGCGGAAACGGGGTTCTGCTTGTGCGCCATCGCCGACGACGTGCCGCCGCCTGAGATTTCGATCTCGCCGCCAGCCTGGGCAAGCAGCGCGATATCCTGCCCCATCTTGCCGAGGCTGCCCGATATCGACGCGAACAGGCCGGCGATATCGGCGATCGGCAGACGCCCGCTCTGCCATTGCGGCGCATCGGTGAGACCGAGTTCCTGGGCGAGCGAGGCCCGGATGGCTGCGGCCTGCGACCCGAGCTTGTCAAGCGTGCCGGCCGCACCACCGAACTGGACGGGAAAACCCTGTTCGGTCAGGCGGTCGCGATAGGTCGCCAGCGGCTCCCGCCACGCACGGAGGCGATCGGCGACGGTGATCGGGATCGCCGCCTGCATGCGGGTATGACCCATCAGCTGGTTCCGGCCGAACTGGCCGTCGAGCGCATCGAGCCCCACGGCGATGGTGGAAAGCCGGCCGGCAAACAGGAAGACGACGGCCTTCAGGCGGATCATCAGGCTGGTATCGATGACATCCTGGCTGGTCGCGCCGAGATGCAGGCTTTTTGCCGCTTCCTCGCCGACATCGGTGCGCAGCTGCTTGATGAGGTCGGGAACGACGACACCGTCCCTTGCCGTTGCTGATCGAAGACTGGACACATCGGGCGAGAAGGCGGCGCAGGTGTCAGCGATGCGCCTTGCGGCTTCGGCGGGAATGAGGCCGTGAGCGGCTTCAGCCTTGGCGAGCGCGGCCTCGAAGGAGAGCATGGCCCGTATATCCGCCTCGGCGGAGAAATAGGGCGCGATTTCATCGTCGCCGAGCAGGCTGGAAAGGAAGGGGTGGTCGAAGGGCGATGCAGTCATGATCGTCTCGGTTCGTGGTTGTGGCCCCTCATCCGGCTGCCGCCACCTTCTCCCCGCTGAAGGGGCTCGAGGCGGCGTCCGCGCTTCATGGGCGGGTGATCTCGTACGGCACATCCCCTGGCGGACGCTACCCGCACATCACCGCCCCAGCAAGCCGATGGCGACGCCGGCCTTCAGATATCCAGAAACACCGTTTCCTTCGGACCCTGCAGATGGATGTCGAAGTGACAGGTCGCGCCGTCGCGGGTGGCGACCATTGTTGCGACGCGCTCGCGATGTTCGATGCGGGAAAGCAGCGGGTCGGCGGCGTTGGCCTCCGTCTCTTCCGGAAAATACATGCGCGTGTGCAGGCCGATATTGATGCCGCGGGCGACGATCCAGAAGGTGATGTGCGGGGCTTGTCTGCGGCCGTCCTTGAAGGGGACACGGCCGGGCTTGACCGTCTCGAAGCTGTAGACGCCGTCCTCAGCGCGGGTCGGGCAGCGGCCCCAGCCGGCGAAATTCGGGTCGGCGGCGCCGCGCATTTCCGACGGGCTGTTATAGAGCCCGGCGCTGTCGGCCTGCCAGATCTCGATGACCGCATCGCGCACCAATGCCCCGGCGCCATCGAAGATCCGGCCGGTAACGGTGATGCGTTCGCCGAGCGTCTTGTCGTTGACCATCCCGATGCCGAGATCGGTGTCGTAGACGCCCGTTATGTCGCAGAAATTCGGCGTCAGGCCGATATGCACATAGGGACCCGCCGTCTGCGACGGGGTTTCCTTGAGATAGCCGAGCTGCTGCATGGTCAGTTGCCCTCCGGTCTGTTTTCGAACATCGTCGAGCGGCGGCCGCGCAGCACGATATCGAATTTATAGGCGCGTGAATCCATCGGAATGGTGTTGCCCCAGTCAAGCGGCGCGATCAGCTGCTCGATCGCCGCCTTGTCGGGGATGGTGCCGACGATCGGACATTTCCAGATCATCGGGTCGCCTTCGAAATACATCTGGGTGATCAGGCGCTGGGCAAAGCCATGGCCGAAGATCGAGAAATGGATATGGGCGGGACGCCAGTCGTTGATGCCGTTCGGCCAGGGATAGGCGCCGGGACGGATGGTGCGGAAATGGTAGCGGCCGTCCTCGTCGGTGATGGCGCGGCCGCAGCCGCCGAAATTCGGGTCGATCGCCGCCAGATAGGTTTCCTTCTTGTGGCGATAGCGGCCGCCGGCATTGGCCTGCCAGAACTCGACCAAGGCGCCTGCAACCGGCCTGGCGCGCTCGTCGAGCACGCGGCCATGGACGATGATGCGTTCGCCGATGGCACTCTCGCCGGGCTGCGCGTAGTTCAGGATCAGGTCGTTGTCGAGTTCGCCGATCATCGAATGACCGAAGACCGGACCGGTGGTCTCGGAAATCGTGCCATCGAGCGAGAGCAGCGCGCGCTGCGGCGCGCGCAGCACGGAGGTCTTGTAGCCGGGGGTCAGCGCTGGCGCATGCCAGGCGCGGTCGCGGGCGAAGAAGCCGCCGGTCTCGGGCTTGCGGTTCGGTCGTTCGGACATGTTCCTCCCTCAGGCCGCCTTTTCGGCGTCCATCTGTTCAAAAGCCTGCTTTGCGATCTTGATCGCGTGATTGGCGGCGGGAACGCCGGCATAGATCGCCACATGCAGCAGCGCCTCGCAGATATCCTCGCGGGTCGCCCCCGTATTGGCGGTGGCGCGCACATGCATGGCGACCTCGTCGTCCTGGCCGAGGGCGGCAAGCAGAGCGATCGTGACGATCGAGCGTTCGCGCTTCGTCAGTGCCGGGCGTGACCAGACATGGCCCCAGGCGGCTTCGGTGATCAGTTCCTGGAAGGGGCGGTCGAACTCCGTCGATGTGGTGGCGGCGCGGTCGACATGGGCGTCGCCGAGCACGGCGCGGCGGGTCGCCATGCCCTGGCGATAGCGCTCGGAAGGGGACGCGGTCTCATTCATGGGCTGACTTCTCCAGGCGGAATGGATGTGAGGAAGGCGCGGATGATCGTCGTCAGCGCCTCCGGCTGCTCGACACAGGGAATGTGCGCGCAATTAGGGATGACCTCGTAGCGGGCGCCTGATATCAGCTTCGCGGTCGAAAGCACGAGATCGGGCGGCGTCGAGCCATCCTGGTCGCCGACGATGCAGATCGTTGGCACGGCGATCGTCTTTGCGACCTCGGTGAAATCGGCATCACGGATCGCGGCGCAGGCGGCGACATAACCCTCGACGGGTTGGCGCGTCAGCATGTTGCAATAGCCGGCATAGGCGGTGCTCTCGGGTCGGCGGAAGGCGGGTGTGAACCAGCGTTCCATGATGGCGTCGACAATGCTGCCGATGCCGTTTTTCTCGACGGCGGCGATGCGGGCGTTCCAGCTTTCCGCCGTGCCGATCTTATGGGCGGTGTCGCAGAGGATGAGCGCGCGGACCAGGTCCGGCCGGCGGTGATAGAGCGACTGGGCGATGAGGCCGCCGACGGAGAGGCCGCAGATGACGGCATCCTTGACAGACAGCAGATCGAGAAGGCCGGCGAGATCCGTCGCATGGTCCTCGATCGATGAGGGAAGCTGGCCGACATCGGAAAGGCCGTGGCCACGCTTGTCGTAAAGTACGATGGCAAATTCACCGGCAAGCCGCACTACGACATCACGCCAGATGCGGAAATCCGTTCCGAGCGAATTGGTAAAGACGATCACCGGCCTGTCGGCAGGCGCGCCGATGATCTGATAATGGATCGTCACGTCGTTTATGCGGGCGAATTGCACGTCACTCTCCTCCTGAATGGCGAAATTGACTGGTTGATCCGGTTAAGTAAAATGATATTTATTGGCGTTTCGATAACTCGGGAGTTATGCGAGCGATGATCGACAGCCGGGTCAAGTTCCGCCATCTGCAAACCTTTGTCGAGGTGGCGCGGCAGAAGAGCGTCATGAAGGCCGCCGAATTGCTGCATGTCAGCCAGCCGGCGGTCACCAAGACGATCCGCGAACTGGAACAGGTGCTGGGCGTCGATGTCTTCGAGCGTGATGGCCGCGGCATCAAGATCACCCGCTACGGCGAGGTCTTCCTGCGGCATGCAGGTGCGGCGCTGACGGCGCTACGCCAGGGTCTCGATTCCGTCTCGCAGGAGCAGTTCGCAGATGCGCCGCCGATCCGGATCGGCGCGCTGCCGACGGTGTCATCGCGCATCATGCCGCGGGCGATGGAACTCTTCCTCAAGGAAAAGACCTGGAGCCGGGTGAAGATCGTCACCGGCGAGAACGCCGTGCTCCTTGAACAGCTCCGCGTCGGTGATCTCGACCTCGTCGTCGGACGTCTGGCCGGCGCCGAGAATATGGCAGGGTTTTCCTTCGAGCATCTTTATTCCGAGCAGGTGGTGTTTGCCGTGCGCGCCGGCCATCCGCTGCTCGACGGCCGGCAAGCACTGTTTGCCGGCTTCGGCAACTATACGGTGCTGATGCCGACGCGGGGTTCGATTATTCGGCCGGTGGTCGAAAATTTCCTCATCGCCAACGGCGTCTCCAGCCTGCCGAACCAGATCGAGACGGTTTCGGATTCCTTCGGCCGCGCATTCCTGCGGGCAAGCGATGCGATCTGGATCATTTCCAACGGCGTCGTGGCCAACGATGTCGCCGACGGGCGGCTGGCGCTTCTGCCGGTCGATACCGGCGAGACCAAGGGGCCGGTCGGGTTGACGATGCGCGCCGATGCCGTGCCGTCACTGCCGCAATCGATCCTGATGCAGACGATCCGCGAGGCGGCAGGCGAGGCGGCCCTTTAAATTTGCTTGATGAATGCCCAGATTTGGACTAAGTCTAATTCAAGACAGGAGGCTTTCATGCAGCATGCGCGACGGGAGCAACGGGAAGACCAAGGGCCACAGCGGCTGGAAATGGAGCGGTTTGCTCCGGCAAACCGCAAGAGGCTGAGCGCCCCGGCCCTGCGAACCTTTCTGGCGATCGCCGATCTCTGGGGGCTGAGCGAGGAGCAGCGTCTGCTCATGCTCGGCTATCCCTCTCGGTCGACCTATCACAATTGGGCCAAACAGGCGCGCGAGCACGGCGCTTTCACGCTCGATGTCGATACGCTGACCCGCATCTCCGCCGTGCTCGGTATCCATCAGGCGCTCGGCGTGCTGTTTTCCGATGAACGCGCCGGCGTCGCCTGGCTGCGCACGCCGCATCAGGCGCCGGTTTTCGGCGGCCATCCGCCGCTTGATATCATGACGAACGGGACCCAGGACGGGTTGATGACCGTCCGCCGGTTTCTCGACGGCGCCCGCGGCGGTCTCTATATGCAGCCAAATGCGCTCGACGAGGCCTTCACACCTTACGAAGATGCGGACATCGTCTTCCGGTGAGCGATCGTTTTGCTGAAGCGCCGCGTCCGTCATATCGGCTGATCCCGTCGCAATTTCCACCGATCGGGCTTTTTGAGACGGTGACGCGGGCGGCAGATCTCGAAGCCGTGATGGAGCTCGTCGGCTGGACCAACGACCGGCTCGTCGCCGACCGCATCCAACGGCTTCCCGAGGACCAATGGGTTTATGGCGTTGCCAATGCCAGCATTGTCATGGCGGCATTCCTGCATGTTGCGCCGGGAGGAATGCGCTTCAACGGCCCCGATCTCGGCGCCTGGTATGCCGCCGACAATCTCAGGACAGCCGCAGCCGAGGTTGGCCATCATCTCCGGCGCGAGGCTGTCGCGCGCGGAGTGGCGACGGTGGCCCGCACCTATAGAAGCTACGCAGCCACTCTGTTGGGGGACTATCTCGACATTCGTGGAGAGCAGACGCTACGGCCCAATGTCTATGACGGCACCAGCTATGCGGCGTCGCAGGTTCTGGGAGAAGAGGTGCGCTCGAGCGGCGGCGCCGGTATCCTCTATGACAGTGTCCGGCTGAGAGGTGGAGTGGCGATCGTCGCCCATCGGCCGCGCAATATTCGGGGCGTGGTGCAGGCCGACCACTTCGAAATCACCGTTTCCGCCACCGACCGACGCATCGATGTCAGGAAGCTCGCTGCCTGACGGCGGCGCCGGCAGGCTGACGGCACCGGGGATGGTGATGCTTAAACCGGCAAACCTTCGGCCCATGCCTTTGCCGCCTTCGCCATCGTGGCGAGGTGGTCGGCACTGGAGAAGCCGGAGATCGTCTTGCGCGGCTTGAGATCGTGGTCGCCGTCCTCGAGCCAGAGGATCTCGATCCTGTCGGACAGATCGTAGTCCGGCACCTCGTCCCGCGTGCCGAATTCGTCGCGTGTTCCCTGGCAGATCAACGCGGGAGTCGTCAGCCCCGTGAGATGGCCGGTGCGCAGCTTCTCCGGCTGGCCGGGTGGATGGAAGGGATAGCCGAGGCAGAGCAGGCCGGCAATCTTTCCCCGACGATGAAGGTCGTCGGCGACCATGCTGGCGACCCGGCCGCCCATCGACTTGCCGCCGATGATCAGCGGACCGCTGGCGCCGAGTTCGGCAATGGCCGCCTCGTATTCGGGATTGAGCGTTTCGGCGCGTGGCGGCGGCTTGCGACCTTCTAAGGTGCGGCGGGCGGCCATATAGGCGAATTCGAAACGGGCGACGCGGAAGCCGACACCAGCGAGGGCATTTGCCGCTGCTGTCATCGATGCCGAATCCATCGGCGCGCCGGCGCCATGCGCAAGAAGGATGGTGAAGCGCGCATCGGGAGCGCCTTGAAGCAGAAACCTGTCAAGCATCGGTAATCCTCCATCCCATCGTCGGAACCATGTCGACGGCCGTGACTTCTTCCTGGAAGGGAGACCGACAATGTCGACGAATGATCAAAACGTAAAGCCCGGGCAGCGGCGCCCCAAAGATGTCGGCGCCGTTCCTGAAAAGCCGGAGCCCGCCGATGCAGAATCGATGGCGCCGCCGGTGGTGCAGCCGGCGGGGGTCAGAGACAAAAGCGAACGACCTGTGGTCAATCCGATCACCGGGGTCGCCTCCTGATCGACTAGAGCATGATGCCGAAAAGTGTGAGCGGTTTTCGGACGACATCATGCTCCACTTCTTTGATTTAGATCAGGATCAGATTTTAGGCCGACCCGGCCTAAAATCTGAATCCTGTTCTAGGGTCAATTATCGTGTAGAACCGCTGAACCGCCTCTTGAAACCCCGGTGGAAAGGGTCCATATACCCGTCCTGCCTGAAAAATGGATGCGCGCGGTATCGACGTCGTCGAACTGTTCGTTGTCCGACAGGATAAGGGCGCTCCCCGCAAGGGTCGAGCGCCCTTTTTGTTTTCCAGCCCTTGCGCATATCGCCGTTTTCGTCTTGTCGTTGGCGGAAGGGATTTCAGCGGCGGAGAAGCGAGGTCGCGAGAGACTGCATCATGTCGCAGGAACTCTTTCATGCGAATGTTGTTCATAGTCATTCCACATAGCGGGACCGCTCGTCAGCTCGGGGATTTTATCAGGCCGCTTTCTTTCGACGTTTCATGTCGGCTTCGACGCTCTTCTTGAGGGCATCCATGATGTTGATGACGTTCGAAAAGCTTTGCGGCGTCGTCCTTTTTGCCCCTGGCCGCCTTGGACGATTGGACGGCTTGAGAGCCTTCTTATTGGTAGCTAACGTCGAGCTGGGTGTAAAATAAACTGATCACCATGTAGCCGTGCGTCGCGATCGAGGACAGGGGATAGTCTCTGATGGATTGACGGGCCGCCCGGCGTTAGACAAAACGCGTCAGCAGGAGTTTATCGATGCGTGTTGCCGCCATCCTCTTCATAGCCGTCTGCCTATTCCTGGCGGGAGCGACCGCTTCCCGCGCATATGTGAGCAACTCGAACCTTTGGCTGCTCGCCACCGCGCTTGTCCTCTACACATTAGGCAATCTTTCGATGATCGCTCTCATGCGGACAAGCGGGCTTTCCCTTGCTATTTCGTTATCGTCGGTCGCGCAGCTCATCGCCATCAACGCGATCGCCGTTTTGGTTTTCGACGAGAGGCTCGGCTGGCATCAGGCGGTTGGCGTACTCCTCGGGATAGCATCGGTTACGCTCATGGTGATCGGATGAATGGCTCTCAATTGCGTTTCCCTGACTACGGCGAATGGCAGTCGTGGGGCGGACTCTTCTGGATGCGCAACGGCGTGCGGCGAGTTGACTGCGGTATTGGACGAGAGGCTCGGCCGGACTCAGCATTGGGGGCTAAGGCGACCTGAACATGTACGATATCATGCTTCTTTTCCTTGCTGGCTTGTTAGCAGGCAGCATGAATGCGTTGGCGGGCGGCGGATCGTTCGTCTCCCTGCCTGCGCTGATATCGGTCGGAGTGCCATCGGTAGCCGCAAACGCGACAAGCACCCTAGCCTTGTTTCCCGGCGGTATGGCGAGCTCGTGGGTCTATCGTGACGGGGTTAGGAGTGTGTGCGGCGTCAATGTCGTGCCCATTGCCATCGTGACGGTGATGGGTGGTGTCGCCGGAAGCATTCTATTGCTGCTAACCCCATCCAGGATTTTCGATGGTCTCCTGCCATGGCTTTTGCTGGTGGCGACATTGATGCTGACTGCAGGTCCGAGGCTCAGCGCCCGGTTCCAGACGCAGGCACGTCCAAGTGTTCTGGCGTTCGCAACGGTTCAATTCTTTCTGGGTCTTTATGGCGGCTATTTTGGCGGCGCGGTGGGTCTCATGATGCTCGCGGCATGGAGCGCGCTCGGGGGCGGGGACATCAAGAGCCTGAACCCGACAAGAATGGTGATGGTAACTGCCGCCAACGCGGTCGCCGTCGTCGTCTTCGTACTTGCCGGGGCAATTGTATGGCAGGAGTGCATTCCCATGACGATTGGAGCCGTTATCGGCGGGTGGATCGGAGCGCATATCGGACGAAGGCTGCCATCATCGGTCGTTCGGGTGCTAACCCTCGCGGTCGCCTTTTTAACGACCGCGGTGTTCTTTTTACGAGCTTACCTTTGAGCGGAGGTCCATCCCTCAGGCTCTCAGTCAATAACTTTCTTGTTTTATAGGTATTGAGCTTCCTGCGATTGTGCGCCGCCTCCATTGGAGCCAGCCGGTCGAAGGCAGAGCTGATCGATCTTTCGGCGGCGGCCTTATCGGCTTCAGCATGGCGGGTAATGAGGCCGGCGACCGTTTCCCTGCCAACAGGTGCCCATGCTGACGCTGGCGATGATGAGGCGACTAAAGCGCCCTTTAAAAAATGTTCTTCTTTCCACTATGCGGCCTTCGAAACCAGCTTCGGGTATGCCAGCGGAGATCGCGGAACGGTTCTTGCACGGTTACTAATATGTTTACTGTGGGGAGACCTAACGTCATGAAGTGGCGCACATCCGAAGAGTTTGCCCCTCTGATGCTCGTTGTGAGTGGGTCGGAAAAATACAAGCTTGTCGCAACCCTTTTCCAGGCTGCCGAGATGCTGACAGTTGGCTGGCCGATCGACGACGGAGAAGAATATCTTATAGCGATTAGGGCGTGCCGGAATGCAATTCATGGGGAAATTCCGGCTCAGGACGCGCGGGCAGCGCTTATCCGTGCCGCCGACGAAGCTGGCATTCCGGTGATCACCGTTCATTGAGTTTCGCAGCCGACGGTGAAATGAGTTCACGGGGCGGCGTCCTCCAGGAAGGGCGTGATGCTGATCATGAGTTGGTTCGATGATCCGCATTTTGGAACGCGCGATCTTGATCTGCTTGGCTTTGGCGATCCGGGCGCCGAGCCGGCCAAAGCGCGGGGCGAATATTTTCCGTCGGCACTGTCGATTTTCGCATCAGCCGATCGTCCTTGTAATGATGTGCTGCGACCCGGTCGTGGCTTCAGCACGTTCTCAGGCAATTGAAGGAGGATATCGTCATGGATAATCAGCATCTGGTACCCGCCGCCGTGCTTGCGGCCAAGAACGGCGTCCGGTTTCCCAATGAGAGTGAGGAATATCGCATTGCCCGCGACGCGCTGCTGGCCGAAGAGATCGAATTGCGCCGGCACATCGAGCGCGTGGCGGTACAGCGCCGGGCGTTACCGCCAGGCGGCGAGGTGACGAAAGACTACCGCTTCGAAGGCAGCGATGGGCCGATATCCCTGACCGAACTCTTTGCCGACAAGGAGACGCTGATCGTCTACAGCTACATGTTCGGCCCGGAACGCGAGCGCCCTTGCCCGATGTGCACCTCGCTGCTGTCGGCCTGGGACGGCGAGGTGCCAGACATCCAGCAGCGCGCAGCCTTGGCGGTGGTCGCACTTTCGCCGATCGGCAGGCTGCTCGCCTTCAAGAAGGAACGCGGCTGGCACCACCTGCCGCTCTATTCCGACACGACGGGCGATTACAGCCGCGACTATCACGCGATCGGCAGGGGCGGCGGCGATGACGCGGCCTTCAACGTCTTCACGCGCCGCGACGGCACCATCCGCCATTTCTGGAGCCAGGAGATGGGCGACGTGACGTCCGATCCCGGCGAGGATCCTCGCGGCGCCCCCGACCTGATGCCGCTCTGGACCGTGATCGACACGACGCCAGAAGGCCGGCCGGCGGACTGGTATCCGAAGCTGTCTTATTAAGATCAGCGGCGTCCGGCGTCAGCCGGTGGAGCGGTTTCTGGAGGGTTCGGCCCATTCGATGCTGGTGACCGCGGCATCCGGCAACGGCGGCGGATCGATGTCGTAGACATAGCCGCTGAGCATGTCGGCGGCGCGTTCCGTCGCCTTGATCTTCGCCTCGGTTTCCGCGACCGCCTTGGAGATCGCTTCGATGCGGGCGCGGAACATGTGGGCGAGCACATCGCGGCCGGACTGTTTTTCGAGCCGTTCCAGATGCAGGCCGATTCGCGAGGCGTGGCGCTCGAGCTCGCTCTTGCTGAAACGCGCCTTTCGCAGTTCCTCGGAAAGACTGTCCTGCATGACGGCGACGGGATCGAAACTTCCGGGTGCGCGCTCGTCGAGGACCGCGTCGGTGACGAGCTTCTCGATCATCACGAGCGCCTGCAATTCGGCCGCATCGGCGAATTCGACGTCGTAGCCGGTATCGTCGTAGACCTTGCGCCGGACCGGATCGAGAAGCAGCCCATAGGCTTTCTGCAGAGTGGCAAAGGCTTCCGAATCACCACCCGAATCGGGGTGGGCAACCTTCGCCAGGCGCCGATAGGCGGCCTTCAACTGCGCCTCGTCCGCATCGCGTTCAACGCCGAGAATATCGTATGGATCCGTCACGCCTGCTCCCTTGCTCCCCGCCACGTTGCGGGCAGTCTAGGTCTTCTTCTTCATCAGAAGGGCGAAGTTTAGACCGAAACGAGGAATGACGTCCATGGCCCGAGATGGCGATGGTTTATGCAGATGCTTCGTCAAACCTCGATTGCTTAATGTTTTCAAGTTGTTGTTCGAAGATCAGCCCGTGGTGATCGAGGCGAGATAACATCTGGCTTCGCCATCGATTTCCAGCACGGTGGCAGTCGCGTCCTCGATCAGCAGCGCATCGCCGGCCGCAAGCGCGCCGGTCTCGTCCTCCCGCCGGAATGACACCGCACCGCGATGGCAAAGCAACAGGCATGCCGAGGGCGAAAGCCGCACGGTCTTGCTGCCATCGAGGTCGATGCGGATCAGCGTATGGGCGAGCCCGTCACGGCGCGTCATGACGTTGAGATCGGTGATCGCTCCGTCCTCGAGCCTGGCCGCGACGGGGACATCCGCCGGGAAGGCCAGCGGATCGCTTGTCGTTGTCAGCAGCACGGGCGAGCTGCCTGCGACATCGAGCACCATGCCGTTGCCATCGAGGATCGCCAGCGTGCGGTCGATGCCGGGAAAGATCGAAAACGGGCCGTCCTCGGCGACCGTCGCCATGCTGATGCGCCAGTCGAAGTCGTTGATCGAAGCGCCGGGTGGAAAGACGGCGATTTCCACCGTCTCTCCCTTGCCGTTTTTCCAGGGCATGCGTTTGTGATCGCCGGCGCGCAGGATCCTCACCGGGCTCAGTTCCCGAGAATGCCGGGCAGGCGCAGGCCCTTTTCCTTGGCGCAGTCGATGGCGATTTCGTAGCCGGCATCGGCGTGGCGCATGACGCCGGTCGCCGGGTCGTTCCAGAGCACGCGCTCGAGGCGTCTTGCGGCATCGTCCGTGCCATCGGCGCAGATGACCATGCCGGAATGCTGCGAGAAGCCCATGCCGACGCCGCCGCCGTGATGCAGCGACACCCAGGTGGCGCCCGACGCCGTGTTGAGCAGGGCGTTGAGCAGCGGCCAGTCGGAGACGGCGTCGGAGCCGTCCTTCATCGCCTCCGTCTCGCGGTTCGGCGAGGCGACGGAGCCGGAGTCCAGATGATCGCGGCCGATGACGATCGGGGCGGAGAGTTCGCCTGTTCTCACCATCTCGTTGAAGGCGAGGCCGAGCTTGTGACGGTCGCCCAGGCCCACCCAGCAGATGCGCGCCGGCAGGCCCTGGAAGGCGATGCGCTCCCTGGCCATGTCGAGCCAATGATGCAGGTGCTTGTTGTCAGGCAGCAATTCCTTCACCTTGGCATCGGTCTTGTAGATATCCTCCGGATCGCCGGAAAGGGCTGCCCAGCGGAAGGGGCCGATGCCGCGGCAAAACAGCGGGCGGATATAGGCCGGCACGAAGCCCGGGAAGGCGAAGGCGTTTTCGAGGCCTTCGTCCTTGGCGACCTGGCGGATATTGTTGCCGTAATCGAGGGTCGGCACGCCGGCGTTCCAGAAGGCGATCATCGCTTCGACATGCTCGCGCATCGAGGCGCGCGCCGCTTTTTCCACGGCCTTCGGATCGCTTTCGCGCTTTGCCTTCCACTCACCCATCGTCCAGCCCTTCGGCAGGTAGCCGTTGATCGGGTCGTGGGCCGAGGTCTGGTCGGTGACGATATCGGGGCGGATGCCGCGGCGAACCATCTCCGGCAGGATTTCGGCGGCGTTACCGAGCAGGCCGACGGACTTCGCCTCGCCGGCCTTGGTCCAGCGGTCGATCATCTCAAGCGCTTCATCCAGCGTCTCCGCCTTGGCGTCGACATAGCGGGTGCGGAGCCGGAAATCGATCGAATCGGGATTGCATTCGACGGCAAGGCAGCAGGCGCCGGCCATGACGGCGGCGAGCGGCTGGGCGCCGCCCATGCCGCCGAGGCCGCCGGTCAGGATCCATTTGCCCTTGAGATTGCCGCCGTAGTGCTGGCGGCCGGCCTCGACGAAGGTCTCGTAAGTGCCCTGCACGATGCCCTGGGTGCCGATATAGATCCACGAACCGGCCGTCATCTGGCCGTACATGGCAAGGCCCTTCTTATCCAGTTCGTTGAAATGATCCCAGGTCGCCCAATGCGGCACGAGGTTGGAATTGGCGATCAGCACGCGCGGCGCATCCTTGTGGGTGCGGAACACGCCGACCGGCTTGCCGGATTGCACGACCAGCGTTTCTTCTTCCGTCAGCGTCTTCAGCGTCGCGACGATGCGGTCGAAATCCTCCCAGGTGCGGGCGGCGCGGCCGATGCCGCCATAGACGACGAGCTCGTTCGGATTTTCGGCGACGTCAGGATCGAGATTGTTCATCAGCATGCGCAGCGGCGCTTCGGTCATCCAGCTCTTGGCATTGAGATCGTTGCCGCGGGGTGCGCGGATTTCGCGGATATTATGGCGTGGATTGTTCATGGCGGTTCCCCTGTCGAGAGATCGTTATCGTTTCAGGCCTGGCGCAATCTGTTCGATGCGCACCAGAATGTTTTTGAGATGAACGCGAAGTCTGTCTGCCTTGGCGGCGTCGTAGGCAAAGGGCGCAGTCTCGGTCTGGAGATGGGTCGATTGTGCGAGCTCCATCTGGATCGCGTGCACACCAGTGTCGGGCCGACCATAGTGGCGTGTCGTCCAGCCGCCCTTGAAGCGGCCATTGAGCACGCCGTCGTAACCTTCGGCGGCTGCGACGACTGTGAGCGTCGCCTGCTCGATCGCGCTGTCGCAGGTCTTTCCCATATCGGTGCCGATATTGAAATCCGGCAGCTTGCCTTCGAAGAGAAAGGGAATGTGCGACCGGATCGAGTGGCAGTCGTAGAGGATTGCGACGCCGTGGATTGCCTTGACGCGTTCGATCTCGGCGGCAAGCGCAGTATGATAGGGGGCATGAAAATCCCGCAGCCGCGCCGCGATGTCGGCCTCATCGGGTGCAGCGCCTTCCTTCCAGATCGCCTTGCCGTCGAAATCCGTCTGGGGAATGAGGCCGGTGGTGTTCTGGCCGGGGTAGAGGCTCACGCCTTGGGGATCGCGGTTGGCGTCGATCACGTAGCGGTGGAAGGTGGCGCGCACCACTGTGACATTGTCGAGCAGGCCATCATAGAGGCGGTGGATGTGCCAGTCGGTGTCGGCGAGGATGCGGCCGTTGTCGTTGAGGCGGTCGGCGATCTCAGGCGGCACGTCGGTGCCGGTATGGGGGAAGCCGAGGATGACGGGGGAGGTGCCCTGGCGGATTTCGTATGGTGTGGTCATAGGCAAAGCGCTCCGGTGTCTGGGGCGCTACCCCCCTCTGTCCTGCCGGACATCTCCCCCACAAGGGGGGAGATTGACTCGTGGATGGGGCTTTGCCAAACAATTGATGTCGGAGCGAGCGGGGCCAACCAGCCGATCTCCCCCCTTGTGGGGGAGATGCCCGGCAGGGCAGAGGGGGGTACCAAGTCCAGAACCATCACGATCAACCCTCCAGAACCGGCAGAATACCATTCGAAACCGAGGCGTTCAGGGCGCCCGTTGCCACCAGTTCGGCGGCGGCGGCGAGGTCGTTTGCCATGTAGCGATCGACGTCGAGGCTCGAAACCTTGGTGCGGATCGCGGTGATCGCCTTGCTCAGTTCCGGGCTCGTCGACAGCGGTGCGCGCAGTTCGACGCCTTGGGCGGCGGTCAGCGCCTCGATGCCGATGATGCCGAACAGGTTCTCGGTCATGCCGAGGAGCCGGCGGGCGCCGTGGCAGGCCATGGAGACATGGTCTTCCTGGTTGGCCGATGTCGGCGTCGAATCGACCGAGGCCGGGTGCGACATCTGTTTGTTCTCGGACATCAGCGCCGCAGAGGTGACCTCGGCGATCATCAGGCCGGAATTCAAGCCTGGCTTCTTGGCGAGGAAGGCCGGCAGGCCGTAGGAGAGGGTCGGATCGACCAGCAGCGCGATGCGGCGTTGCGAAATCGCGCCGATCTCGCAGACGGCCAACGCGATCTGGTCAGCAGCGAAGGCGACGGGTTCGGCGTGGAAATTGCCGCCGGAAACGACGGAATTGTCCGAGAGCACCAGCGGATTGTCGGTGACCGCGTTGGCCTCGATTTCAAGGGTGCGGGCGACCGAGCGCAGCAGATCGAGACAGGCGCCGTCGACCTGCGGCTGGCAGCGGATGCAATAGGGATCCTGCACACGCTCGTCGCCCTCGATGTGGCTCTGGCGAATGATGGAGTTTTCGAGCAGCGCGCGAAGGGCTGATGCCGTGTCGATCTGGCCCTTGTGGCCACGCAATGTGTGAATATCCGGATGGAACGGCGCCGAAGAGCCCATGGCGGCGTCGGTGGACATCGCGCCGGTGATCAGGGCGGCCTGCGCGGCACGATGGGCGCGGAAGAGGCCGGCGAGCGCCAGCGCCGTCGAGGTCTGGGTGCCGTTGATCAGCGCTAGGCCCTCCTTGGCGGCGAGCACCACCGGTCTGAGGCCAGCTTTTTCGAGGGCTTTGGCGCCTGAGAGGCGTTGGCCGGCGAAGAAGGCTTCGGCCCCGCCCATCATCACCGCCGCCATATGGGCAAGGGGCGCAAGATCGCCGGAGGCGCCGACCGAGCCCTTTTCCGGGATCAGCGGAATGACGCCCTTTTCCAGCATGCCTTCGATCAGCCGCACCAGCTCCAGCCGCACGCCGGAGGCGCCGCGCCCGAGCGAGACCAGCTTCAGCGCCATGATCAGCCGCACGATATTCTCAGGCAGCGGCGCGCCGACGCCGCAGCAATGCGACAGGATGAGATTGCGCTGCAAGGTGGTCACATCGGCGCTGTCGATCTTGATCGAGGCGAGTTTGCCGAAGCCGGTATTGATGCCGTAGACCGGCGCATTGCCGGCGGCGATCTCGGCGATGCGGGCAGCGGCCTTGGCGATCCCCGCATCGAAGGTGGGATCGAGCCTTGCCGGCACACCGGTCCAGTAGATGGTTTCGAGATCCTTGAGCGAGACGGAGCCCGGGTGGAGCGTGATGGTCATCGGCCGTTCCTTTCGCCCTTGAAGACGCGTGCGTGAAGCGGGTTGAAGCCGATGCGGTAAACGAGCTCGGCGAGGTTTTCGATATTCCAGACGGCGAGATCGGCGGATTTGCCGGGTTCGAGCGTTCCCGTCTTGTCGAGCAGGCCGAGCGCGCGGGCGCCATCGCGGGTGGCGCCGGCGATGCATTCCTCGACGGTGAGGCCGAAAAGCGTCGCCGACATGTTCATGGTGAGCAACATCGAGGTGAGCGGCGAGGTGCCGGGATTGCAATCGGTGGCGATTGCGATCGGCACGCCTGCCCGCCGCAGCGCCTCTACCGGCGGCTTCTGCTTTTCATGGATGGCGTAGAAGGCGCCGGGCAGGAGCACGGCGACGGTGCCGGCTGCGGCCATCGCCGCAACGCCATCATCGTCGAGATATTCGAGGTGATCGGCTGAAAGCGCGCCATAGGATGCGGCGAGCCTGGCGCCGCCGAGATTGGAGAGCTGCTCAGCATGCAGCTTGACCGGCAGGCCGAGCGCTTTGGCCTTGTCGAAGACGCGGGCGATCTCGGCGGTCGAAAAAGCGATGCCCTCGCAGAAGCCGTCGACGGCATCGGCAAGACCGAGGCCGTGCATGTCGTCGAGACCGGGCAGGACGACATCATCGAGATAATCGCCGTTGCGACCCTTATATTCCACAGGCGTCGCATGGGCGCCGAGATAGCTGGTGGCGACGCGCACCGGTCTGATATGGCCGAGCAGGCGGGCGCTCTGCAGCATCTTCACTTCACCGGTCCGGTTCAGCCCGTAGCCGGATTTGATCTCGATCGTGGTGACGCCTTCGGCAAGCAGCGTGTCGAGCCGCGGCAGGGCCTGGGCGACAAGCTCCTCGACCGACAGCGCATTGGTCGCCTTCACCGAGGAAACGATGCCGCCGCCGGCGCGGGCGACCTCCTCATAGGTCGCGCCTGCAAGGCGCATTTCGAACTCGCGGGCGCGGTTGCCGCCGTGAACGATATGGGTGTGGCAGTCGACGAGACCGGGCGTTACCCAGCGGCCTTCGAGATCGACGATGTCGGAATGTTCGATGGCCGATGCCGGCAGCTCGCTTTCGGCGCCGGCAAAGGCGATGCGGCCGTTTTCGATCAGCACGGCGCCTTTTTCGACGATGCCGAGCCCTTCTTTAGCAGGCGCCAGCGTGGCCAGCCGCGCATTGCGCCACAGCGCCGGGCGGGTGTCGGCAGATGGGGCTTCCTCTGAAAAATTGTTCCCGGTCATCAGCTTTGCGCCTTTCCTTATGCCAAAACATGTATATACATAATCGACAGGTGACAAGAGAAATTTTGTGCGCTTTTCTGGAAAAGAAAGATCGGCGGCACGGCAAGAGGAGAGGGAAGGCCATGACCACACTTCACGCAGACACGGCGCTGACGCCGCAGGGCTGGCAGAAGGACGTGCGGCTGACGCTCGAGGCCGGGCGCATCGCGCGGGTCGAAATCGGCACTGCTCCCGAGCCCGGCGACGAACGCCACGCTCTCCTCGTTCCCGCCATGGCGAACCTGCACAGCCATGCCTTCCAGCGGGCGATGGCCGGCCTTGCCGAAGTGCGCGGCCCGGCCAATGACAGCTTCTGGAGCTGGCGCACTGTCATGTACAAGTTTGCCCTGGCGATGACGCCGGAGCATGTCGAAGCGGTCGCGGCCAAGCTTTATACAGAGATGCTGGAGGCCGGTTTTTCCCGCGTCGGCGAGTTCCACTATCTCCACCACGACAGGGATGGCGGCACTTACGCCAATATCGCCGAGCTTGCCGAACGCATCGGTGCGGCAAGCGAAGAGGCCGGTATCGGCCTGACGCTGCTGCCGGTCTTCTATGCCCATTCCGGCTTCGGCGGAGCTGCCCCGATCGACGGCCAGCGGCGTTTCATCAATTCGCTCGAAAGCTTCGAAAGGCTGATGGAGGGATGCCGAGCGGTAACCGGCCGGCTCGCCGGCGCCGAGCTTGGGCTTGCACCGCACAGCCTGCGCGCCGCAACGCCGGACGAGCTCACAAGGCTGGTGCCGATGGCGGGCGACGGCCCCATCCATATCCATGTCGCCGAGCAGGTGAAGGAGGTCGAGGACTGCATCGCCTGGTCCGGCGCGCGGCCGGTGCAATGGCTGCTCGATCATGCGCCGGTCAATGAGCGCTGGTGCCTGATCCATGCGACGCACATGACCGAGGACGAAACGCGGCGGATGGCGAAAAGCGGCGCTATCGCCGGCCTCTGCCCGATCACCGAAGCCAATCTCGGCGACGGCGCCTTTGCTGCGCCGCTCTTTCTCGAAGAGGGCGGGCGCTACGGCATCGGTTCTGATTCCAACGTGCTGATCTCCGTGCCGGAGGAATTGCGTCAGCTCGAATATTCTCAGCGCCTGGCGCTTCGCGCCCGCAACGTCGTCGCAGCACCCGGCGGTTCGACGGCGCTTTCGCTGTTCACACATGCACTTGCCGGCGGCGCCGCGCTGAAAGCGCCCGCAGGTCTCGTTGAGGGGCATCATGCCGATATCGTATCGCTCGATGCCACGGCCGTTCCTTATCTCACAGGCGACCAGATCCTCGACCATTGGCTGTTTGCCGGCGGCGTCGCCGTCGATTGCGTCTGGGCGCATGGCGGCAAGCAAGTGGAGGGCGGTCGCCATCTCAAGCGTGACGCCATCGACCGGCGATTCCTCGCTGCGATGGGGGAATTGCTTGCTGCCTGAAAAGGAGCTTTTCCTGGCGGGCTATTGGAATTACAGCGCCACGCGTCTTTTCAGGCGCGCAAAGGACGCTGTAACACTTTGAATCGACGCATCGTGTTTCCGAGAATCGATTTCGATTTTCGGGCCGATGCGCTAGAGCGGGAGATCAACCGGAGCGTGGCGATGGACCAAAGCAGGGATCCGACCTTGCATCAGCGCATCCTGAGCGACATCGAGGGCCATATCGTCTCGGGCGTATGGCCGCCGGGGTACCGCATTCCCTTCGAGGTCGATCTCGCCACGCAGTATGACTGCTCGCGCATGACGGTGAACAAGGTGCTGACCCAGCTCGCCAAGGCCGGCCTCATCGAGCGCCGCAAGAAGTCCGGCAGTTTCGTCACCCAGCCGCAGGCGCAATCGGCCATTCTCGAAATCCACGACATCAAGGCCGAGGTGCAGTCGCTGAACCTGCCCTATTCCTATGCGGTTTCGAAGAAGGTGAGCCGCAAAGCCAAGGCGGACGACAGCCGAAGGCTGGAACTGCCGGTCGCCTCCTCGGTTGTCGAAATCGTCTGCGTCCACAATGCCGGCATGCGGCCCTTCTGCCTGGAGGAGCGGCTGATCAGTCTTGCGACCGTACCGGAAGCCGCCGATGCCGATTTCCTGACGATGGCGCCGGGTCCGTGGCTGCTCAACCAGGTGCCGTGGAGCACGGCCGAACACCGGATCCATGCCGTCTCAGCTAGTGCCGAGCTGGCCGCGGCTCTCGATATACCACGCAATACCGCCTGCCTCGTGGTCGAACGCCGCACCTGGAGCAATGCCGGCCCAGTGACGCATGTGCGCTTCACCTATCCGGGCGATCGTCACGCGCTGGTGGCGCGTTTCACGCCGGCATCCTAATAAGTGCCCATGTTCCATATACAACATGGGCAGTGTTTTCATTCCTCGAACATCTTGCCGCTGCGCGCTTCGAGCCGGTAGCGGTGGCCGGGATAGACGAGGCGGGCGGTTGAGACCACCTGCTTTGCCGACCATGTGCGCCGGCGGATCGTCAGGCACGGCTCGGTCTTCATGATGGTCAGCAGCTTGCATTCCCAGGCCTGCGGCATTGCCGCCTCGACGACGTGCTCGGAGCCGCTGAGCGGGGCTGCGGCCGTCAGATAGGCGTTCGGTGTCAGCGTCGAAAAATCCTGAGCGAGATATTCTGGGGCGGCTTCCGGATGGACGAAGCGGTCCTCGATCTGCACCGGAACGCCGTTTTCGCTGTGGACGATCAGCGAGTGGAAAACCGCAGCGCCGATCGGCAATTCGAGCGCGTCGGCAACCTCGGGAGAGGCGGTTTCCTGGGCGAGAACGACGACGGCGGCCTCATGGACATGGCCGCGTTCGGCGATTTCCTCGGCGATGTTGCGCACTTCGAACAGCGCCGAATAGCCCTTGCGCTCGGCAACGAAGGAGCCGACGCCCTGGATGCGGATGAGTTCGCCCTCATTGGCAAGTTCGCGCAGTGCTCGGTTGGCGGTCATCTTGCTGACGCCGAGTTCGACGACCAGCTCGTTTTCCGAGGGCACGCGATATTTCGGCGGCCACTCGCCGCTCTGGATACGGTCGAGGATCACCTGCTTGACGCCGGCATAGAGCGGGGTGCTGTCATTTTCTGCCAGTTCGCGCTTCATCTCGCCGGGACGTTTCATTGCCTATTCCTTTTGCACGAATGGAATTCGCCACATAATTCGACTTTCCCTCTTGCATATCACAAAATATCTCATATGGTACCATATACAACCTCCCAATCGGTCCTTTGAGAAAAATAGGACAAGAAAGGGCAAGCCGGCGAAGATCGGCCGTGGTGCCGCAAGGTCTGTTTCAACTCCAGAGGAGAATTCACAAATGAAATTCAGCGCAATCCTGCTTTGCGGTGTGGCGGCTTTTTCCGCCTTCGCCGCGCCTGCCTTTTCCAAGGACTGGACGAAGGCGACTATTACGCTCGAAGGCGCCTATGCGCCCTGGAACCTCACCAATGCCGACGGCACGCTCGGCGGCTTCGAGCCGGAACTCGCCAAGGTGCTGTGCGAGCGCGCCAAGATCGAGTGCACGCTGGTTGCCTCCGATTGGGACGGCATGATCCCGGCGCTCAACGCCGGCAAGTTCGACGTTATCATGGATGCGCTATCGATTACCGAAGAGCGCAAGAAGATCATCGACTTCACCATTCCCTATGCCGCCACGCCCGCCGCCTTCGCCGCCGCTAAGGACAGCCCGCTGGCGAACGCCGCCGGCACCGGCGCCACGATCAAGATGACGCCCGGCCAGACCGGCGTGAAGGAGATCGACGCGCTGAAGGAAGTCTTCAAGGGCAAGACGATCGGCATCCAGGCGGCCACCGTCTACGCCAAGTTCGTCTATGACAATTTCGGCGACATCGCCGAGATCCGCGAATACAAGACCGGCGCCGATCGCGACCTCGACCTGCAGAACGGCCGTATCGACCTCGGCTTCGATGACGCCGTCTATTTCGCCAACGCGTTCAAGGCCGCCAACGACACGCTCGCCTTCACCGGCCCGGAGATCGCCGGCTCGATCTGGGGCGAGGGTGAAGGTCTCGGCCTGCGCAAGGCCGATACCGACCTGCGCGACAAGTTCAACGAGGCGATCAAGTCGACGCTTGCCGACGGCACGGTCAAGACCCTGTCGATGAAGTGGTTCAAGATGGACGTCAGCCCGCAGCAGTAAGCGTTTCGGCCTTTCGGGCCGCAGACACGGGTCTCCGGCTTTATCGCCGGGGACTGCATGCTCGAACAGGATGATTTTAGGCCGGGCCGGCCTAAAATCTGAATCCTGTTCTAAATAAAAGAGTTAGAGCATGATGTCGTCCGAAAACCGCTCACACTTTTCGGCATCATGCTCTGGTGTCAATCCACAAAACACTGCCGCGGACGGGGAACGGACGATATGGCAAGTTTGGAACTGCTTGGCTTCGGCTCGACGGGATGGGGCGCGCTGCTCATTGCCGCCACCTTGATGACGCTGGCCGTCACGGCAACGGCGCTGGCGATCGGCGCGGTGCTCGGCGCGATCGTCGCGGCGGCGAAACTCTCCGGCAATCTTATCCTCGTCACGCTTGGCAACGTCTATACGACGGTGTTTCGTGGCGTGCCCGAACTGTTGATCATCTATCTCATCTATTTCGGCGGCTCCTCGGCCGTCACCGCGATCGGCAAGGCAATGGGTTACGAGGGTTTCCTCGGCTTGCCCTCCTTTATCGCAGGCGCGCTTGCCGTCGGCATCATCTCCGGCTCCTACCAGGCGGAGGTGTTCCGTGGCGCCTTCCTTGCCATCTCCAAGGGCGAGCTCGAAGCCGCCTCGGCGATCGGCATGCATCGTGGCATGCGTCTTCGCCGCATCATCATGCCGCAGGTGTTTCGCCTCGCCATTCCCGGCCTCGGTAACGTGTGGCAGCTCAGTCTCAAGGATTCGGCGCTGATCTCCGTCACCGGGCTTGCCGAGCTGATGCGCACCAGCCAGGTTGCGGCAGGCTCGACCCGGCAATATTTCCTGTTCTTCATCGCCGGCGGTTGCCTCTATCTGCTCCTGACCAGCCTTTCGGACCGCATCTTCAACGGGGCGGAGCGCCGCGCCAACCGCAGCATGCCGGCATCCGCCATGGGCCAGGCGTAAGGAGGCGACAATGGATTTCATCTTCATCGCCTCGACCTTGGTCACCCTGCTCAAGGCCGTACCGACGACGCTCATCCTGTTTTCGCTGTCGATCCTCACCGGTGGCCTGCTGGCGCTCGTCATCGTCTGGATGCGGACCAGCGGCAACCCGGTGCTTTCAAGCTTCGCCAAAGGCTATATCTTCATCTTCCGCGGCTCACCGCTGCTGATCCAGATGTTTCTGGTCTTCTACGGCCTCGGCCAGTTCGGCTTCATCCGCTATTCCTTCCTCTGGCCATTCCTGCGTGAGCCGATGGTCTGCGCCGTGCTGTCACTGGCGCTCTGCACGGCCGGCTACACGGCGGAGATCTTTCGCGGCGGCATTCGCGCCGTCTCGCCGAAGGAGATCGAAGCGGCGCGCTCGATCGGCATGTCCGGCTTCCTGCTGGTCCGTCGCATCCTGGCGCCGATCGCCTTCCGCCATGCGCTACCGGCCTATTCCACCGAGATCGTGCTGATGATGAAGTCGACGGCGCTCGCAAGCCTCGTCACCGTCTGGGAAGTGACCGGCGTCGCCCAGCGGTTGATCTCGCAGACCTACCGCACGATGGAAGTCTTTCTCTGCGCGGCGATCATCTATCTCGTCCTCAACTTCATCATCCTGCAGGGCATGGCCCTGCTCGAATATTCGCTGTCCCGACACCGCCGCGCGGCCCCGCAGGCGCTGAAGGCGTAGCAGTTCTTGACCCGATTGGAGCACCCATGCCAGGCGTAACCCGACTATCGGTCCGCAATATCCGCAAGAGCTTCGGTACGCACGAGGTCTTGCGCGGCATTTCCCTCGATGCGGAAGACGGTGATGTGATTTCGCTGCTCGGCGCCTCCGGCTCCGGCAAGTCGACCTTTCTGCGCTGTATCAACATGCTCGAAACCGCCAGCGACGGCGAGATCTGGGTCGACGGCGAGGAGGTCCGCATGGTGCACAAGGGCGGGCGGAGCAAGCCGGCCAGCCAGAAGCAGGTGGACCATATCCGCTCCGAGCTCGGCATGGTGTTCCAGTCCTTCAATCTCTGGTCCCACATGACGATCCTGCAGAACGTCATCGAGGGCCCGATCCATGTGCTGAAGCGGCCGCGCGCCGACTGCATCGCCGAGGCCGAAGCGCTGCTTGAAAAGGTCGGCATCGCCGATAAACGCCACGCCTATCCCGCCCATCTCTCCGGCGGCCAGCAGCAGCGCGCGGCAATCGCCCGGGCGCTGGCGATGAAGCCGAAGGTGATGCTGTTCGACGAGCCGACCTCGGCGCTCGATCCGGAGCTTGTCGGCGAGGTGCTGCGCGTCATGCGCGCGCTTGCCGAGGAAGGCATGACCATGCTCGTCGTCACCCATGAGATGAGCTTTGCCCGCAACGTCTCGAACCGCGTCGTCTTCATGCGCGAGGGCCTGATCGAAAGCAGCGGCAAGCCGGACGAGATGTTCACCGGCGGCGCGACCCCCGCCTTCCGCCAGTTCATCGGCCATTTCGGAAGCGGTCAATGACGATCACGATCGATAAAGTGCTGACCTGGCGCGACGTCGCGCGCGTCGGGGCAGGGGAAGCGCTCGCGCTGTCGCCGGTCGCCTGGGTACGTGTCGAGCAGGCAAGCCGCATCGTCGCCAGCATCGTCGAGACGGGGGTACGCGCCTATGGCGTCAATACCGGCGTCGGGGCGCTGGCCGATACGGTGGTCGATCGCGCCTCGCAGAGCCTGTTGTCGCGCAGCATCGTGCTCAGCCATGCCTGCTGCGTCGGACCATTGCTGGCCGCCCGCGAGGTGCGCGCCATCATCGCCGCCGGGATTGCCAATTTCGCCCATGGCCATTCCGGCGTGCGGCGCGAGATCGTCGAGCATCTTGCGGCCATACTGAAACATGATTGCATTCCCGACGTGCCGTCCAAGGGCTCTGCCGGTTATCTCGTCCACAATGCCCATATTGCGCTTGTTCTGATCGGCGAAGGCAGCGCTCACCTGGACGGTCGGCGCATGAGCGGTCGCGAGGCGCTTGCCGCGATAGGGCTCGAACCGCTGGTGCTCGGCGCCAAGGAGGGCTTGAGCTTGGTCAACGGCACGGCCTGCGCCACGGGCCTGACCAGTGTCGCGCTTTCGCGCGCCGAGCGGCTGCTCGATTGGGCCGATGCGATCGCAGCACTGACGCTGGAAGCGGCGGGCTGCCAGATCGCCGCCTTCGACGCGACCGTGCTGGCGCTGCGCCCATCGGCGGGAATCGAGAAAGTGGGCGCGACGCTGCGTGCGCGGCTTCAGGGCAGCGGCCTTGTCGCCGCCGCCTTCGGCCGGCGCACGCAGGATGCGCTCAGCCTTCGTTCGGTGCCGCATGCGCATGGCGCCGCCCGCGATGTCTTCGACAATTCCGCCCGCGTCGTCAATCAGGAGCTTGCTTCGGTGACGGACAATCCGGCTGTCTCAGGCACGCCGGAACAACCGATCGTCTCCTCCGAGGCCCATGCGGTTGCCCCGGCGCTCGGGCAGGCGGCAGATAGCCTGGCGATTGCGCTCGCGCAGATCGGCGCGATCAGCGAACGGCGCATGGACCGGCTGGTCAATCCGCTGGTGAGCGGCCTGCCGCCCTTCCTCGCCAGCGATGCCGGCAGCCATTCCGGGTTCATGATCGCCCAATATACCGCTGCCGCACTCAGCAACGAGAACCGCCGCCTTGCCGCACCCGCGGCCATGGACGGCGGGCTGACCTCGGGCCTGCAGGAGGATTTTCTCGCGCACCCGACGGCCGCGGCCGGCAAGCTGCTCACCGTCATCGACAACGCCGAATATATCCTGGCGATCGAATTGATGGCGGCGGCACAGGCGCATGATTTCCTGGCGGCGACGGCGGCGCGGGCGGCAGGCACGGACCTTGTCTATAAAGCCGTGCGGAAACATGTTTCCCATTACGGCGACGAGCGGCCGCTCAACGGCGATATCGAGGCTGTCCGCAGCCTGATCCGCGAGACTGCGCCGCCGCTATAATCGGCCTCAGAACGGCTGGGTCTCGGAATTCTGCTTTGGTTTTTCGCCGGCCTCGAGACGTTTGAGGCACTGGACGAAGGTCGGGTAGAGCTGCTCCACCCGCGAGAGCGGCAGCGTCCAGTCGCCTTCGTCACCGGCAAAGGTGATCTGCACGTCAGGCATTCCGGCAAAGGAATTCTTGATGATCTTCTTCAGTCCGGCGCTCCCCTTGCTGGCCGGACCCCAGAGGCGAAGCGTGTTCTTGTCGAAGAAATCGGCCGCGATGACCTTCGTCGCCGCACGGTCGGTCAGCGTCACCTCGGTCTTGGTGCCGGCCGGAATGTCCCATGTGGTCTTTGCGACCAGCCAGAACGTCTCGGTCGCGCTCTGGCGGAATTCCATGGTCTTGCCGATCTCGCTGTCCCACCGCAGGCGGCAATAGGGATGCGGGCTCTCGTTGGCAAAGCCGACCGACCATTGTCTCGCGCCGCCTATCCATTCGGTCTCGCCGAAGGCTGAGACCGGCTGCATGAGGGCCGCCATCAGAATCATCACTGTCGGAATTTTCATCGCCGAAACCATCTCCACCGCAATCGTCTCCAGCGATAGCAAAAGAAGGTTGAGCTTTTGCTACTAAGCGTGTCCGGATCAGGCGACGGTCGTCCTCGGGAATGTCCTTGAATGCCGCAAGGTCTTGAAACCTCGCTTCGCATTGCCAATCTGGCGGAGACCGACATGAATAAAGGGAGCTCGACGGCAGGCATGACTGAGGTTCAACGACGAGGTTTTCTGACAAGGCTTACCGCCTATGAACCGCTGACGCTGATTACGCTCGCATCGATCGCCGGCGGGCTGTTCGTGCTCCAGCGGCTGACCAGCGAAGTCCTGGAAGGCGAGACCTTTCGCTTCGACGAGGTGATCCTGCTGGCGTTGAGACGCGCGGATGATCTTGCCGTGCCGATCGGCCCCGACTGGCTGACGCATGCCGTCGACGATATCACCGCCCTCGGCGGCGTCACCGTTCTCTCGCTGCTGACGGTTCTCATCACCGCCCATCTTCTGCTCGACCGGCGCTGGCCGATCGCGATCTTCGTCTTTTCCTCGGTGCTGACCGGCTGGCTGGCGAGCGCGACGCTGAAGATTCTCGTCGCCCGGCCGCGTCCCGACATCGTGCCGCATCTGGTCGAAGTGAGCGATCTCAGCTTTCCAAGCGGACATGCGATGGTCTCGGCGGTGACCTACCTGACGCTAGGGGCGCTCGTGGCGCGAACGCAGCGTTATCCCTCGACGCGGATCTTCGTCATGGGTGCCAGCGTCTTCCTTGCCGTCGTCGTCGGTTTGAGCCGGATCTATCTCGGCGTTCATTACCCCACGGACGTCTTCGCCGGATGGTGCGCCGGCGCGCTCTGGGCGCTCGGCTGCTGGCTGATCTCGAAGCGGTTCATTCCGAGCCGCGCGCCAGATGAGGCCGTCGAGGCGGGAAACGGCGACAGCAGATAGCAGCGCGGAGCCTATTGCGGCACCTGGAACAGGTGGCGGATACGCGTCACCAGCGAGCTCACCGAGCGGCCGTGCAACGTGGCGCCTTCGGCCGCGAAGGAATGCTGGCCGGTCTCGATACGGTGTAAGAGGGTGGCGGCAAGCTCTTCGGCGATGCCGGGCCGGTCGTGCAGCAGCGGCGTCAGGCTTGTCTGGGCGATCTCGTAGACGACGACGAAGGTCAGGGCCCGCAGGCTGGCGGCCTCGCCGACGCCGATCAGCAGCCCGCTTTCGCCGAAATAATCGCCCGGCGCCAGCCGGCCGAGTTCGATTTCCTTATGGCCTTCCTGACGCGTGGCGACCAGGGCGCCGGTGCGCACGATCATCAGCGACGCAACCGTATCGCCCTGGTCGATGAGAACGGAATCCTTCTTGTAGGTCCGCCGCGTCATCGAGGATGCGAGCGTTTCCTTTTCGTCCTCGGTCAGCGAGGAAAACAGCGGGACGGCGTCGAGCAGCCTGAGCGGCGTCGGCCGGTGCGGCTTTGCCATCCCCTCCGGCTGCAACTGCTCGGGCGGTGGGCCGGCGGCGTCGAGCGGCCGTGCCAAGGTGAGGCCGGCGGCCTTGATATGGCGGTAGATGAGATCGAAAATCTCGTTCTTCGCCGGCCCCGTCTGGCCGATATCCCTGACGCGGAAGGAGAGCTCCAGCTCCACTGCATCTGATGTCAGCGATTTGATCTGCACGCCGGGTTTCGGCTCAGTCAGGATCGAGCCGCTGCTCAAAAGCACGGCGCGCATGACCTCGATGATCGCCGACGGCCCGATCGTCGGCACGACCCGGACCGTTAGTGAGGCGCCGTGACTGCGGTCGGGGCTGCTGAGATTGGTCAGCCCGACCTTGGCCAGAAAGCTGTTGGGCAGGACGACGAGGTCGTTCGAGCCGTTCAGCAGATGGGTGGAGCGCCAATTGGTTTCGACGACACGGCCTTCGACGCCGTCATTCAGCACGATCCAGTCGCCGATCGTATAGGGACGGCCGAGGTTGAGCGCGATGCCGGAAAAGACGTCGCTCAGAGTGCTCTGCATAGCAAGGCCGAGGATGATGGCAAAGACGCCTGATGTGGCGATCAGCGTGCCGACGGGAAAGCTGAAGACATAGGCGACCACCGAGAGGATCGCGCCGAGATAGATCAGGCCGATGACCAGATCCTGAACGAGACGACCTTCGCGCGGTTGGCGCTCGAAGATCAGGAAGACGCGGACGAAGGCGATCAGCGCCCAGGCGGCATTGATCCACCAGACCACCTTGGCAAGGGCGATGAAGACGCGTTCGAAGGTCGAAGCCGTCGTCGGCCCGACTTCGTAGGGCACGATGTCGTGATAAAGCAGCAGGACGGTGAGCGCCGCGAAGAAAAACACCTGGCCGGCGAGCTTCCAGCTCGGGAAGGGCCGAAGCGCTATGCGCGTGATGATCGCACCGACCACGGCCAACGTCCCGGCCTGGACGACAGGATCGGCAAGCACTCCGGACCATGTGGGATTATCAAGCATTGACTGTCCACTCGCCAGAGCATGATGCTGAAAAGTGTGAGCGGTTTTCGGACGACATCATGCCTCACTCTTGAATTCTAATGATGGCTTCGCCGCATCCTGACTTCCAATCCGACTGCGAGGCAACCGTAAAATAGCGCCAGCACCCAGAGCGTCGGAAGCGGACAGTTGACGGATCTGGGTCACCAGCGACCATCCGAGCCGCCGTTCAGCGTGGCGCTGACGATCAACCTCATGTCTGTGGTGTCCCATCCTTGCGGCGTCACAAGTGCTGGAGCGCTTACAGCGCCGCGCGTCTTTTAAGACACGCGGCGCTGTAACACTTTCAATCCTCGCACGTGCTTTCCGAAAATCGATTCCGATTTGCGGGGCCGATGCGCTTAGGTGCGCGGCTTCAGATTTTCTGGGTCATAGATCGGCTTGTACCCGACGCCGACAACCTCCACCGGATAAGTCTCGGCAAAATACTCGACATTCAGCCTGCGTCCGACCTGGCAATGCGACCAGGGTAGATAGGCCAAAGCAATGTTCTTTCCGACCGTCGGGCCGTAGGCGACCGAGGTCGTGTACGACCGACGGCCAAGCTCGTCGACCAGAACCTCTCCCGTGGCGGGATCGACAACCGGCATGCTGCCGACGGGATAACGCTTCACGCCTGACTTGTCGGTATTCTCGGTCATAACAAGGGTGCAGAGCATGGCCGGCTGGTGCTCGCGCGCCTTGTATTCCAGATGTTTTGCCTTGCCGCGGAAATCGGCTTCCTTGACCTTCGGACGGGCGAGATCGGCTTCGATCAGGTTGTACTGGGTCAAGAGGTCGGCGTTCTGCAGGCGCAGGCTCTTTTCCATGCGGCGCGAGTTTGCATAGGTTTCGACGCCGAAGGCCATCACACCGGTCGAGCGCAGCGCATCCCAGACGGCGAGGCCGTCTTCGTACTTCATGTGCAGTTCCCAGCCCTGCTCGCCGACATAGGAGATGCGGAAGGCGGTGATTGGCTTACCGGCGATTTCGATCGGCTTGATCGCCGCAAAGGCGAAGTTTTCCTGATCGAGCCCGGCCGGATCGGCCACGGCCTTCTTCAGCGTGTCGCGCGCGTTCGGCCCCCAGATGCCGATCGTCACGAATTTTTCCGAGACGTCGGTGATGATCACGTCAAGGCCGCGGTCTTCGGCGACGCGCTTCATATAGTGCAGGTCGCGCGGGCCGGCATCGGCGCCGTTGACGAGACGGCACCGGTCGGCCATGCGGAAGACGGTGAAGTCAGCGCGCACCATGCCTTCGTCGTCGAGGAAGTGGGTGTAAACGCCCTTGCCGATGTTCGCATCGCCACCGACCTTGGCGGCGCACAGCCATTCCATCAGTTCGACATGGTCAGGTCCCTCGATATCGACCATGTGGAAGTGGCTGAGGTTGACGATGCCGCAATCCTCGCTCATCGCCAGATGCTCGGCATTCGAAACGCGCCAGAAATGGCGGCTGTCCCATTCATTCTCGCGGACCGGGACGCGGTCGGCGTATTTCTCCAGAAGGTGCTCGTTGGCGGCGTAGCCATGCGCACGCTCCCAGCCGCCAAGTTCCATGAAGTAGCCGCCAAGCTCCTTTTCGCGCTCGTAGAAGGGCGAGCGCTTGGCGTTGCGGCCGGATGCATAGGGTTCGCGGGTGTGAACAGCCGGGAAATAGATCTTCTGGGCGGCTTCGTAGCAGCGGCCCTCGATGAACTCTTCCGTCAGTTGATGCGGATAGAAGCGAGCGTAGTCGATGCTGTTGTGATCGATTTCAGTGCGGCCATCGGTCATCCAGTCGGCGATCAGCTTGCCATAGCCCGGGCCGTCCTTGACCCAGATGGCAACGCAATACCAGAGACCGCGCACCTTCTGGCTCTCGCCGCAGGATGCGCCGCCGCCGGCCGAAACCTGCAGCAGGCCGTTGAAGGAGTGACCCTCGTTATAGCCGAGTTCGCCGAGGATCGGCGTCAGTTCCATGGCGCGCTCGAGCGGCTCGATGATCTGTTCCATCTCGAGGTCACGCTGCGAGGGCGAAAGGCGCGCTTCGTGTTTTTCGAGAATATCGCGCGGATGGCACATGCGCGGATTGGTGGCTTCGTAATAGCCCCACTCGATCTGGCCGCCCTCCGTCGTTGCCGGGTCGCCGGTATCGCGCATATAGGCGGAGTTGCCCTGGTCGCGCAGCAGCGGGAAGCCGATTTCCTTGCCGGTGCCTTCGAATTCATTGTACGGGCCGAAGAAGGTGAGCGGGTGATCGACCGGCATGACCGGCAGGTCTTCGCCGACCATCTCCGCGATCAGGCGCCCCCAGAGGCCGGCACAGACGATGACGTGGTCGGCCATAACAGTGCCGCGATGGGTGACGACGCCCTTGATGCGGCCGCCTTCGACGATCAGCGACTTCGCCGGCGTATTGCCGAACACCTTAAGCTTGCCGGCCTTTTCGGCGGCATCGACCAGCTTGCCGGCAACGGTCTGCGAGCGCGGAATGACGAGGCCGGCATCCGGATCGTAAAGGCCGCCCATCACCTGATCTTCCTCGATCAGCGGGAACTTCTCCTTGATCTCGGAAGGGCTGACATAATGAGCGCGGGTGCCGAAAGCGCGTGCCGAGGAAAGCTTGCGCTTGATTTCCTCCATCCAGGTATCGTCGCCGGTGCGCGCCACTTCGAGGCCGCCAATGCGGGCGTAATGGCCCATCTTCTCGTAGAAATCGATCGAATATTGCGTGGTCCAGACCGACAGATAGTCGTGGCTCGTGGTGTAACAGAAGTCCGAGGCATGGGCTGTCGAGCCGATATCTGTCGGGATGCCCGACTTATCGATGCCGACGATATCGTCCCATCCCCGCTCGACGAGATGATGCGCGATGGAGGCGCCGACGATACCGCCGAGCCCGATGATGACGACCTTTGCCTTTTCCGGAAATGCTGCCACGTGCTGTTCCTTCTATTTATCGCACGAATTAAAATGACCTAACCGCGCTTGACGTACGCTTCGCGCGTGAGATGCAGGAGCCATGTCAGCGTCCTAAGGAGTGTCACGTCTGCCGAAGCAGCGGAACCCCTCGACCGCTCCGCATGGAAGCTGCGATGAGGGTATTATGCATAAGGCGCGTGATCGTCATTGGTCCTACGCCGCCTAGTAACGGCGTAATTGCGCCAGTCCGGATCGAGGCGGCGAGGCAACCGCAAAACAGCGCCGGCCTGCCCGGATCACGGCGCCGCAATCGCTGCAAGTCGGTCGATGTCGACCAGCACGATGTCTTCGGAAACAGGCTCGCGATTGTGCAGCCGGAACCAGTCCGCAGCTTCGCGCACGCGGTCACCATGCGGCGGCGGATAGGCGCCAAGTCCGAGAACCCATTCCCGCACGGTCTCGCGCTCCATCCGCCCGGCCCGGTATCGATCGCAGACGGTTTTCGCTGATGCGACGAGATCGTTGATGCTTTTCACAAGATACCCTCAATGCACGGATGGTTCTTCATCTTCGAGAAACGATCGAATGCCGTCGCGCGCGACGACGGCCAGGAATTCGTCGAAGGCATCCCGGTCGGTCGCAAATGGCTCGTCCCAGCGGATCAGGTCTTCCGCCTGCGTGACCACCTCCATCGTCCAGTCTTCATTGCTGCCGGATGTGCGGAAGATATCGACGAGCACGGTGATCCCGTCATCGGTGAATTCTCCCGCCAGTTCGGAGTGTTCGAGCTTCTCTTTCTTTGCCATCATTCAGCCACCTGCACCGGGCGGTGCGTCGTTTTTGAGATATTCTTCATATTGAACCGTCTCGGTTTCATTCGTGTCGATCGACGCATCGGCGCGTTTCGCAAGGCGAACACCCGCACCCCCGCCATTTTCGGGGATGAAAATGACGCCGCCGCCTTCCAGGGCGTGCTTCATATCCTGCAGGGTCCGTTCGTAGGGAGAGCGCTTGCCGGCCTCGAAATTAGCGATCGTCGCTTTGGCGACTTTCGATGCCGATGACAGATCGTCCTGAGACCATGCCAAAAGGGCACGAGCAGCGCGGCATTGAGCGGAAGATAGACACAAAACAATAACCTTGCATCAAAAGTGTGATTCTGCCTCGGGGAGATTATATTAAAAACGTAATCTCGATACAAGCGATGATGAGAGCAGGTGCATGACGGCACAGCATGTTGTGAGCCCTGGAATGGGCCTATTCCATTCTTTCGGCCTTTAATACTCCACGCTCATCTATCGAACGACCAGGTTGATTGACTGAATATTATTAAAGTCTAATTTAGATTACCTTTATCACGCACCCGGGAGGTAACAATGCGTGAGCCAGATATGCAAAAACTCGATGCGCTTGTCGGTCGTCTTGTTGGCGACGTCGGCGCCGCCATGTCAGGGGCCTTGGTCGTGCTTGGCGACCAGGTCGGAATCTATAAGGCGATGGCCGACGGAACGCCGATGAGCGTCCAGGACCTTGCCGCGAAAACGGGGATAAAGGAGCGTTATCTCAGGGAATGGCTGAGCGCCCAGGCGGCTGCCGATTATGTCGCTTACGATGAAAAGACCGATCGTTTCAGCCTGACGCCGGAACAGGCGATGGTGTTTGCCGAGGAAAACAGCCCGGCCTTTTTCGTCGGCGCCTTCGAGGTCGTGCAATCCATGTGGATGGACGAGTCTAAGGTCGCCGATGCTTTCCGTACCGGCAAGGGTCTCGGCTGGCATGAGCACAGCACCTGCCTTTTCCGAGGCACCGAACGGTTCTTTCGCCCGGGCTACAACAGCCATCTCGTGGCCGAATGGATTCCGGCTCTTGCCGGGGTCGAGGCAAAGCTCAAGGCCGGCGCCAGTGTCGCCGATGTCGGCTGCGGTCATGGGGCATCGACCATCCTGATGGCGCAGGCCTATCCCGCCTCCCGCTTCACCGGCTTCGACTATCACGGCCCGTCGATCGAAAGAGCAAAGGCCGCCGCGAAGGATGCGGGTGTTTCGGACCGCGTGACCTTCCAGCAGGGCTCTGCGGCGGAATTTCCGGGGCGCGGCTATGATATGGTCGCCATGTTCGACTGCCTTCACGACATGGGCGATCCGGTCGGCGCCGGCCGGCATGTCAAGGAAACGCTTGGGCCGAACGGCACCTGGCTCATCGTCGAGCCCTTTGCCCATGACCATCTCAAGGACAATCTCAATCCGGTCGGCCGCGTCTATTACGGAGCATCGACGATGATCTGCACGCCGGCGTCACTCTCCCAGGAGGTGGGGCTTGGGCTCGGCGCACAGGCGGGAGAAATGAAGCTTCGAAAGGTCGCGCTCGACGCCGGATTCACGCATTTCCGCCGCGCCACGGAAACGCCGTTCAACATGGTGTTCGAGGTGCGGGCCTGAAGGTTCTGGGTTGCCAGGCGGCCGGCTATCTCAGTTTTCCGATGCTGGCATACATGCCCGTCGTGCGGAATTCGGTGGGATTGGTGCCGTAGACGCGGCGGAAGACCTTGGAGAAATAGTTGGGGTCCTCGAAGCCGCACATGATGGCGACTTCCTTGACCGGCAGGAAGTCGGCCTTGGTCAGAAGCTTGACGGCGCGCTGCAGGCGTTGCTGCAGCACGAATTCGGCCGGCGGCATGCCCTCGCTCTCGGCAAAGCTGCGCGAGAAATGCGCGCGGCTGAGGCCGACGATGCTGGCAAGCTCGCTGACCGGTAGCGCCTTTTCGAGATTGGCGTTGATATGGTCGATCACCGGCTGCATGAAGCTGAGCTCGGCGGCAAAGGCCGGCGAGCCGAAGACATCGTCGTAAAGCGCCATCGCCGCTTCATAGGCAATCGCCGAGGCAGCACCCGGCGACGTCGCGCCCTTGACGAGGCGCAGGCTGCAATCGGCGAGATGGTCGATGGTCGAGGGCTGCAGCTTCAGCACCGGGCCGGCGGTGGAAAGCACCATCTGGTGGATGCGCAGGGTTTCCTCGCCATTCATCGAGATCCAGAAATATTCCCAGCGATCGCCCTTCTCCAGCCAGTAGCGATGATTGTGCGGCACCAGAACGAGCAGCGTGTCGCCGCCCTGAAGGCGATAGTTGCGGTGCTGGTAGCGCAGCTGGCCGCTGCCGCTGATCGTGTGCTGCAGCACGGTGAAGGGCGTCTGGCCGCGCCGGCGGCCGTCCCAGTCATAGCTCTCGTTCTCGCGCACTTCGTAGCCGGCGCTGGTCGGCATGGCGTGCAATCGCTGGCGGCCGCGGGGCAGCGAAACCGTCCTCATCGACTGTCCGTTGGCGATCAAATCCTGCAGCACAAATTTACCCCTGAAAGCATAATCCTTCTCTGGTCGCCCTGCCGATTTCGGGCATAATCCCGGCCGACAAGAGGAAGAGACCACGGCCGATAGAGCGGCCGGGAGGAAAAAGGCAGATTTTACGGCGTTTTCAGCCACATGCGTCAGCATGCGGCCTGATCCTCCATAACCTTCTTTTCCTTAGCATTCGGTTGGGTCGAGGTGAAGATCATGAGTTTCAAAATCGCTATCATCGGTGCGGGCAGCGTCGGTTTCACCAAGAAGCTGTTTACCGATATATTGTGCGTTCCCGAGTTTCGCGACGTCGAATTCGCGCTGACGGATCTCAGCGAGCATAATCTGGAAATGATCAAGGCGATCCTCGACCGCGTCGTCGAGGCGAACGGGCTGCCGACGAAGGTGACGGCGACGACCAACCGGCGCCAGGCGCTGGAAGGCGCGCGCTACATCATCAGCTGCGTCCGGGTCGGTGGGCTCGAGGCCTATGCCGATGATATCAGAATCCCGCTGAAGTACGGCATCGACCAGTGCGTCGGCGATACGATCTGTGCCGGCGGCATTCTCTATGGCCAGCGCAACATCCCGGTCATCCTCGACTTCTGCAAGGATATCCGCGAGGTCGCCGAGCCCGGCGCGAAATTCCTGAACTATGCCAACCCGATGGCGATGAACACCTGGGCGGCGATCGAATATGGCAAGGTCGACACCGTCGGTCTCTGCCACGGCGTCCAGCATGGCGCCGAACAGATTGCCGAGGTGCTCGGCGCGAAGTCGCTGAGCGAGCTCGACTATATCTGCTCCGGCATCAACCACCAGACCTGGTTCATCGACCTGCGCCTCAACGGCCGCAGGATCGGCAAGGACGAACTGGTCGCCGCTTTCGAGGCGCATCCGGTCTATTCGCAGCAGGAAAAATTGCGCATCGACGTGCTGAAGCGTTTCGGCGTCTATTCCACCGAAAGCAACGGCCATCTCTCGGAATACCTGCCCTGGTATCGCAAGCGGCCTGACGAGATCACCCGCTGGATCGACATGTCCGACTGGATCCACGGCGAGACCGGCGGCTACCTCCGCCATTCCACCGAAACGCGCAACTGGTTCGAGACGGAATATCCGCAATTCCTGGAATCCGCCGCAAAGCCGATCGATCCCGCCAAGCGCTCGAACGAACATGCAAGCCATATCCTCGAGGCGCTGGAGACGAACCGGGTCTATCGCGGCCATTTCAACGTCAAGAACAATGGCGTCATCACCAACCTGCCGTCCGATGCGATCATCGAATCGCCCGGCTTCGTCGATCGCTTCGGCATCAACATGGTCTCCGGCGTCACCCTGCCGGAAGCCTGTGCGGCCACCTGCATCGCGTCGATCAACGTCCAACGCATGTCGGTGCATGCGGCAATATCGGGTGATATCGACCTCTTGAAGCTTGCCGTGCTGCACGATCCGCTGGTCGGCGCCGTCTCGACGCCGGAAGAGGTCTGGCAGATGGTCGATGAAATGGTCGTTGCCGAGGCGCGCTGGCTGCCGCAATATGCGCATGCCGTGCCGGCCGCCAAGGAGCGGCTGTCGAAATCGAAGGTGCAGACCCGCGACTGGGCGGGGGCCGCACGCCGCAACGTTCGCTCGATCGAGGAGCTGCGCGCGGAAAAGGCGGCGCTGAAACAGGCCGTCTGATTTTCTTGAAGGATGGGTCGTCATGGGTTTCCGGGAGGGAAATCCATGACGTCGGGCCCGCTTTCATGTCGTTCGAGGAAAAAGGAGCCGCGCAACCCGCGCTCCGGAACAAGAGGGAGAAACGATGATGAATTTCCGTAACGCAGGCATTCTGGCCGGACTGGCGCTCAGCGTCTCAGCCGCGGCGATGAATGCCTATGCCTCCGAGCCAACCATCCCACCTGCACCGGCGGACTTCCCCGCCGAAGGCAAGATCAACTATGTGGCGCGCGACTCCATCCTGGAGTTCAAGGCGCTGCCCGAATATCACGAGCCCGACTGGGTCACGAAGAATTTCGTCGCCACCGGCAAGCTGCCGCCGGTCAAGGATCGCCTGCCGAAGGAGCCGCTGGTCTTTAAGACAGGCAATATGCCCGACGGCATCGGCGTCTACGGCGATACAATGCGCCACGTCATCGGCGGCCGGCCGGAAGGCTGGAACTACGGCGCCGGCCAGACGCAGGGCTGGGGCGGCATCGATATCGGCCTTTCCGAATGCCTGACGCGCACTGCGCCGCTGTTCCAGGTGCAGGCCTCAGACACCGAGCCGTTGCCGAACCTCGCCAAGAGCTGGGATTGGTCGCAAGACGGCCATAAGCTGACCATGCACCTGATCGAAGGCGCCAAATGGTCGGACGGCGCGCCGTTCAATGCCGACGACATCATGTTCTACTGGGACGATGAAGTCGTCGACCCGAACGTCTCGCCGCTCGGCGGCGGCGCCTCGCCGGAAGCCTTCGGCGCCGGGACGACGCTGAAGAAGGTCGACGATTACACCGTCGAATGGACCTTCAAGGAGGCCTTCCCGAAGCAATATCTCTACACGATGTCCTACCCGAATTTCTGCCCGGGTCCGTCGCACATCCTGAAGGCGAAGCATCCGAAATATTCGAAGAACACCTACGACCAGTTCAAGAACGCCTTCCCGCCCGAGTTCATGAACATGCCGGTCATGGGCGCCTGGGTACCGGTCGAATATCGCCCGGACGACATCATCGTCATGCGCCGCAACCCCTATTACTGGAAGGTCGACGAGAAGGGCGATCAGCTCCCCTATCTGAATGAGCTGCACTACAAGCTCTCGACCTGGGCCGACCGTGACGTTCAGGCCGTGGCAGGATCCGCCGATTTCTCGAACCTCGAACAGCCGGAAAACTTCGTCGCCTCGCTGAAGCGTGCCGCGGAAGAAACGGCGCCCGCCCGCCTTGCCTTCGGCCCGCGCCTGATCGGCTACAATCTCCGCATGAACTTCTCCGCCAACGGCTGGGGCAGCCCGGACGAGCGCGGTGAGGCGATCCGCGAGCTGAACCGCAACGAGGACTTCCGCAAGGCCGTCACCATGGCGCTCGACCGCAAGGCAATCGGCGACTCGCTGGTCAAGGGACCGTTCACCGCGATCTATCCCGGTGGGCTCTCCTCCGGCACCAGCTTCTACGACCGCAACTCGACCGTCTACTACCCCTTTGATCTTGAGGGCGCCAAGGCGGAACTCGCCAAAGCCGGTCTTAAGGACACCGACGGCAACGGCATCGTGAACTTCCCGGCCGGGACGCTCGGCGGCAAGGATGTCGAAATCGTCATGCTGATTAACAATCAGTACACGACCGACAAGAGCCTTGCCGAAGGTGTCGTCGGCCAGATGGAGAAACTTGGGCTGAAGATCGTCATCAATTCGCTCGACGGCGCAAAGCGTGACGACGCCCATTATGCCGGCCGCTTCGACTGGCTGATCCAGCGCAACACGACGGAACTGTCGTCGGTGGTGCAGAATACCGAACAGCTTGCCCCTGTCGGCCCGCGCACCAGCTGGCACCATCGCGCCGGCAAGGATGATCAGCTCGATCTGATGCCCTTCGAAAAGGAGCTTGTCGACGTCGTCAACAAGTTCAGGACGAGCCAGAACAACGACGAGCGCGTCGATCTGATGAAGCAGTATCAGAAGATCTCGACGGAGCACGTCAACACCGTCGGCCTGACGGAATATCCGGGCGCCCTGATCGTCAACAAGCGGTTCTCCAACGTGCCCCAGGGTACGCCGATCATGATGTTCAACTGGGCTGAAGATTCGGTGATCCGCGAACGCCTGTGGGTGGCGGCCGACAAGCAGGGCAAATACGAACTGTTCCCCGAACAGCTGCCCGGCAAGCCCGGCGAAAAGGGTCCCATAAACTGATGCATGCCGCCCGGAAACAAAGAGTTAAAGCGCGTCGCATGTGATGCGACGCGCTGGAGAGCTCCCTCCCAGCTGAAGTGAGCTTCCGGCCGCGCGTGCAGCGCGCGGCCGGGCAAAACCAACAAGCCGGCCGCGCTGACAAGGAGCGACTGGCGGCAAGGAGAAGCGAACCGTTCGATGTTACGATTCCTGCTCGTGCGCATAGCCTCTGCGATCCCCATTCTCTTCATCCTGAGCGTGGTGACTTTCGCGATCATCCAGGCCCCGCCCGGCGACTACGCCGATTACATCCGCTCCCAGCTGATCAACCAGGGCGGCGCCTCCTATGCCCAGGCCGAAGCGCAGGCGCAGCTCTACCGGGTTGAACATGGCCTCGATAAGCCGCTGGTCGTCCAGTACGTCAACTGGATCGGCGGGATCGTGACGCGCGGCGATTTCGGTTACAGCATGTTTTACAACAAGCCGGTCGCCGATGTCGTCGGTGAACGCCTGCCGCGGACATTGCTTCTGGCGCTTGTCTGCCATCTCTTTGCCTCGGTGCTCGGCATCGGCTTCGGCATCTGGGCGGCGACGCGCCAATACAGCTGGATCGACAGCCTGCTTTCGGGGATTTCCTTCCTCGGCATGACGGTGCCGCGCTTCCTGATGGCGCTGATCATCGTCTATCTCCTGGTTTTCCAGCTTAACGTCTCCGAAATCGGCAGCTTCTTCTCGCCGCAATATGGCGGGGCGCCTTGGTCCTGGGCGAAATTCGTCGATCTCGTCCACCATGTCTGGCCGGTCGTGGCGATCGCCACCTTCGGTGGGCTCGCCTACAATATGCGCGTCATGCGCGGCAATCTGCTCGATACGCTGAATGCCCAATATGTCGAGACGGCCAAGGCCAAGGGGCTTTCCGGCGCAGCCGTGGTGATGCGCCATGCGGTGCCAAATGCGCTGCACCCGCTGGTGATGTACCAGGGCGTCGTGTTGCCCTACATGCTGACCGGCGAGATCGAAACCGCGATCATTTTCGCGCTGCCGACCGTCGGCCCGGCGATCGTCGGCTCGATGGCGGTCGGCGACGTCTATGTCACCGCTACCTTCATGATGGTGCTGTCGGCGACGCTGATCGTCGGCAACATCATCGCCGACATGCTGCTCGCTTTGCTCGATCCCCGCGTCCGCCAATATGGAGGAGCCTGAGATGTTGGCTTTCGACTCTTCTGCCACGCCGCCGACAACCGACATCGAGACCAAAAAACAATCGCGTGGGCATGAGAGCTATATCGCCCTTGTCTGGCGCCGGCTGAGGCGCTCGTGGACCGGCATGGCAGGGCTGGTGCTCGTCGTGCTGCTGCTTGTCATGGCGATCTTTGCCGATTTCTTTGCGCCGATGGACCCGAAGGCGACCGATGTCGGCTTCGCGCCGCCGCAGGTGATGAGCTTCCACGACAAGGACGGCAATTTCGTCTTCCAGCCGCGCGTCTACGCGCTGTCGGACTCCGAAGAGCTCGACCCGGTCACCTTCCAGCCGATTGTCGGCATCGACTATGACAACCCGCGGCTGCTCGGCTTCTTCGTCAAGGGCGCTGAATACCGGCTCCTCGGCTTGATCCCGGCCAACCGGCACTTTTTCGGCTCGACCGACGGCCAGCCGGTGCATTTCCTCGGCACCGACAAGTTCGGCCGCGACGTGCTGTCGCGTGCCATCATCGGCTCGCGCATTTCGCTGACCATTGCGCTGACGGTGGTCTTCATCGTCACCATCATCGGCACGACCGTCGGCATGGTATCCGGCTATTTCGGCGGCACATTCGATGTCTGGCTGCAGCGTTTTGTCGAACTGGTGCTCGCCTTCCCGCAACTGCCGCTCTATCTGGCGCTGACCTCGCTGATCCCGGTGACGGCGCCGACCAACGTCTTCCTTGCCTTCGTCATCGCCGTGATGTCGGCGCTCGGCTGGGCGCAGATGTCGCGCGAGGTGCGCGGCAAGACCTTGGCACTCGCCCGCATCGATTATGTCAGGGCAGCGATGGCCGTCGGGGCCACCGACACGCGCATCATCATGCAGCACATCTTTCCGAACGTGATGAGCCATGTCATCGTCGCGGTGACGCTGCATATACCGAGCGTCGTACTGCTCGAATCCTTCCTCGGTTTCTTGGGCTTTGCCGTCAAGCCGCCGCTGATCTCCTGGGGGCTGATGCTGCAGGATACGGCGACCTATTCGGTGATCGGCTCCTATCCCTGGATTCTCTCCCCCGTCGGCTTCGTGCTCATCACCGTCTTCGCATTCAATGCGCTCGGTGACGGATTGCGCGACGCGGTCGATCCTTATTGAGGTGATTGATATGGCTCTTGCACTGGTCAATTCCTTCGCCCCGCCCGTCCGCCACGACCATGATGGCCGTTCGGACACGCCGATTATCGACGCCCGCAATGTGGCGGTGAATTTCAAGGTCGAAGACGGCATGGTCGAAGCCGTCAAGGACGTCTCCTTCCAGCTCTATCGCGGCGAGACGATCGCGATCGTCGGTGAATCCGGTTCGGGCAAATCGGTAACGGCGCGCACGGTGATGGGGCTGTTGTCGAAGCGCGCCGTCGTCTCCGAGAAATCGACGGTCGCCTATGACGGCAGCAACATCTTGAAATTTTCCGAGCGGGCGCGCCGCAAGCTGCGCGGCGACCGCATCTCGATGATCTTCCAGGAGCCGATGAGCTCGCTGAACCCGATCTACACGATCGGCAGCCAGATCGTCGAAGCGATCCGCGTGCATCGCCGGATCAGCAAGAGGGATGCGCAAAAGCGCGCGCTCGAACTGCTGGAACATGTGCAGATCCCCGATCCCGCCGCGCGGCTGATGCAATATCCGCATCAGCTTTCCGGCGGCCAGCGCCAGCGCGTGATGATCGCCATGGCGCTTGCCAACGACCCCGACGTGCTGATCGCCGACGAGCCGACGACGGCGCTCGACGTCACCGTGCAGGCGCAGATCCTGAACCTGATCCGCAACCTGCAGAAAGAACTGGGGATGGCCGTCATCCTCATCACCCACGACCTGACCGTCGTGCGGCAGTTCTCTGATTACGTCTATGTGATGCAGTACGGCGAAGTGCGCGAGCACAACACCACCGAAGCTCTCTTTGCCAATCCGCAGGACGCCTATACCAAGCATCTGCTCGCCTCCGAGCCGCGTGGCCAGGCCAATCCGCTGCCCGAAGGGTCGGATGTCATCCTCGATGCCAAGGGCGTGCGCGTCTCCTTCATGATGCGTCACGGTACCTTTCTCAAGCCGGCGATGCGTGAGCTTGTCGCCGTCGATAGCCTCGACCTGACGCTGCGCCGTCACGAGACGCTGGGGCTGGTCGGTGAATCCGGCTCCGGCAAGACGACGTTCGGCCAGGCGATCCTGCGGCTGAACACGCCCGACAGCGGTGAGATCCATTTCGACCATCAGCCGATCCACGGCCTTTCCAGGGCCGAGATGCGGCCCTTGCGCGCCCGCATGCAGGTGGTGTTCCAGGATCCTTTCTCATCGCTCAACCCGCGGATGACGATCGGCCAGATCATCGAGGAAGGTCTCGTCGTCAACAGGCTGGGCGCAACCAAGGCCGAACGGCAGGACCGGGTGCGCGAAGCGCTGATTGCCGCCGGCATGCCCGGCCATATCCTGTCGCGCTTCCCGCACGAATTTTCCGGCGGCCAGCGCCAGCGCATCGCCATTGCCCGCGCCATCGCGCTCGAGCCGGAATTCATCCTGCTCGACGAGCCGACATCGGCGCTCGACCTTTCCGTCCAGGCGCAGATCATCGAACTCCTGCGCAAGCTGCAGGACGAGCGGGGCTTAAGTTACCTGTTCATCTCCCACGATCTCAAGGTCGTCAGGGCTCTCTGCCATCGCGTCATCGTCATGCAGCATGGCAAGATCGTCGAAGAGGGCCCCGTCAACGAAGTTCTCACCCATCCCAAGACCGCCTACACCGAACGGCTCGTCAAGGCCGCTTTCGAGGTAGCATGATTGCAGAATGCCGGAGGTTATAATGGCAGCAAATCCCAAAATCACTTTCATCGGAGCAGGCTCCACCGTCTTCATGAAGAACATCGTCGGCGACGTGTTGCAGCGTCCCGCGCTGTCGGGTGCGACGATCGCCCTGATGGACCTCAATCCGCAGCGGCTGGAAGAAAGCGCCATCGTCGTCAACAAGCTGATCTCGACGCTTGGCGTGAAGGCGAAGGCCGAGACCTATTCCGACCAGCGCAAGGCGCTTGCGGACGCCGATTTCGTCGTCGTCGCCTTCCAGATCGGCGGCTATGAGCCCTGCACGGTCACCGATTTCGAGGTGCCGAAGAAATACGGGCTGCGTCAGACGATCGCCGATACGCTCGGCGTCGGCGGTATCATGCGCGGGCTTCGCACCGTGCCGCATCTCTGGAAGGTCTGCGAGGATATGCTCGCCGTCTGCCCCGAGGCGATCATGCTGCAATATGTCAACCCGATGGCGATCAACACCTGGGCAATCGCCGAGAAATATCCGACCATCCGCCAGGTCGGCCTCTGCCACTCGGTGCAGGGCACGGCGATGGAACTGGCCCACGATCTCGACATTCCCTACGAGGAAATCCGCTACCGGGCGGCCGGCATCAACCACATGGCCTTCTATCTCAAGTTCGAGCATCGCCAGCCGGACGGTTCCTACCGCAATCTCTACCCCGACCTTTTGCGCGCCTATCGCGAGGGCAGGGCGCCGAAGCCCGGCTGGAACCCGCGCTGCCCGAACAAGGTGCGCTACGAGATGCTGACGCGGCTCGGCTATTTCGTCACCGAAAGCTCGGAGCATTTCGCCGAATATACGCCCTATTTCATCAAGGAGGGCCGCGACGACCTGATCGAGAAATTCGGCATTCCGCTCGATGAATATCCGAAGCGTTGCATCGAGCAGATCGAGCGCTGGAAAGGCCAGGCCGAGGCCTATCGCTCAGCCGACAAGATCGAGGTCGCGCCGTCGAAGGAATATGCCTCCTCGATCATCAACTCGGTCTGGACCGGCGAACCCTCGGTGATCTACGGCAATGTCCGCAATAATGGCTGCATCACCTCGCTGCCGACCAATTGCGCCGCCGAAGTGCCTTGCCTCGTCGATGCCTCCGGCATCCAGCCGACCTTCATCGGCGACCTGCCGCCGCAGCTGACCGCGCTGATCCGCACCAATATCAACGTCCAGGAACTGACGGTGCAGGCGCTGATGACGGAAAATCGCGAGCACATCTACCACGCCGCGATGATGGACCCGCATACGGCCGCCGAACTCGACCTCGACCAGATCTGGTCGCTGGTCGACGATCTGCTCACCACTCACGGCGACTGGCTGCCCGAATGGGCACGCACGGCCCGCAAGGTACAGGCCGCCTGACCCCCTCTCCCGGGTAAGGCGTCAAGGAGCCCCGCGGTCGCAACAACCGCGGGGCTCTTTGCGTGGGGATGGGACGTTTTGCGATTTGGGGACGTGACTCGCCTGGCCGGATCGACATCCTGTCACCACTTTCTTGAATGCACCTTCAGAGCCGAATCGAAGGCGCTTAACCGAAGATAAGGCGAAGCTTTCGAAGCACGGCGGTAGGACGCAGCGCGACAGCGACGGCTATCGCGAGCGGTTGTTGGGTTAAAACGAAAGAGCCTCATGCTGCTGCCGAAATTCCGGCCGGATCGTCCGCTTGGAACAGATCTTCCTAATATACGTTTGTGGGAAGCCTGCCCCACGGAGGACGCCATGATCAGCATCTGGGATGCGAACGTCGAATTGAAGATAGATGATCGTTTTCACGTCATCAGGAGCGCTCGAGAGGCGGTCGCATTTTTGAAGAAATCCTGGCCCGACAACAGAAGCCCGAGCTACGCGACAGCGCGGAAGGTATGCCTGGACGCGGCGAATGGCGTTGTTCCCGGTGCGGAAGCGCGAGCTGCGTTTGAGGCTGCGGCGAAGGAGGCCGGCATCCTGCGACAAACTTAGGGATTACCTTGTTCGTTGCCTGCCATCGAACAGGAGGTGCTGGCGCAGTGCCATGAGGAGCGACATGACAGAGATTGATGCACTCCGCCAGGAAATCTATCGGCTTGCCGCGGCGGCCGAAGCTGACTCAGAAACAACGTCGAATTTGAAGGCGCTGGCCGTGCAGCTCTGGGCAAACTTCGACGAATTCACGGTCGAGGACCTGGAAGATATACTGAGGGACGAATGGAGAACTCGCGGACTGCCGTTCAACGACAACGCGGATATGTAGGCGCTTCTGGAATTGGAGACGTCTGTGCTACCTCAGAGGCCGCTTTGCTGCGTTCGCAATCGGGCCCCTAGCTGACCTTTGTTCGATCTATGACGCATGCTACTCGTGAGCAGTGGCGCCGATATTTTCCGCGCGTCGGGTTCCCAAAATTATGGTACTTGAAAGTACCTAAAAAGCCCCTATAGTCGGATCCCTTGGGGAAAATCGGCCATGGACTTCGCACTCCTTTTCAACCTGTTCCGGAAGCCCAAGCAGGCTAGCGTCACTGACGTCACACTCTGGCACAAGCACGAGTCACTCCTCCCGGTGCCACTCGTCGACGCCGCCGGCCGAAACCCATCGGGACAAATCTGGCGCCGGCTGAACGGTGTGCAATGGGAATATAAGCAGGACCCGGAAACGATTGAGGAATTCGATGCTCGACAATATTGAGGCTTAAAGCCCTACTGTCGCACGGAACCGACGCCTCTGCATTTGTCACGTCGGCTGCGGCCCAGCATCATCGTCATGCCTTCCTCCGCGGACAGCGACGATGATATCGGATCGAGCGCCGAGGTTGGTTCGTCGTAAACAGCCAGGCCGTGTTTCTAAAGCGGTCGAAACACTCTCGATGGGCTAGTAACCGCCTATCTCACCGCGAACTGGGCCTATCCCCTGCGGCTGTGCATAGGTTGTGTTGTCCGATCCGCTAGTTGCGCATCCTGCGAGTGTCATGAAGACGATTGCTGCTGCGGCCAAAATGTTTTTCAGAGGCACGGCGTTCTCCGATCATGGCAGGCTGCCCAGGCCTCAAGGGCCATGCCGAGGATTTTCCGTTAAATCACCTACAATGGCAAGCGCGTGGTTAGCTGGCGGTAAGTAGCGATACGGCCTCTTCAAGCCTCTCCCTGACGGGATAGTCGCTCGGCGAGGCATCTTTCCCCAGCACGCTGACATAGATGTGGGTGCTGCTGGTGAACGCCCTGACGCAAGTCCCTAGGGGGCGTGGTCGGCCAGCGCAGAAAACCTGGACCCGGCAGCTGACCAGCAGGAGCCGCTTCAGAAATCTGCCCCCTCAAAATGTCAGCGATAGTCGATGCCGCAGGAGCAACGACCCGACCGGTCTGGCTTCGGTCGTCGCACGTGCCACCCGCGTCGGGGATCGATGCATCCCCGACCAGCACGTCAGATGGTGGCCTCTAGCCTCAATCAGCCAAAGAACGCACGAAGCTGAGCGAAAAACCCACTTGATTTGGAGCCTGACATCTTACGCAAACGGCGGGCGACGACTGCCGCACTGACGCGTTCACCGAAATGGCAGAAGCACACAAGATCATGCAATTGTTCGTCGCTGAGTTCGAAGAACCGTTTGGCTTCTCCATAGCTATCGTTTTCCATTCCTGCCGCCCGCAGAATGGGATCAGCGAATGCAACGGAGATCGGGGTGCCGTCATCCCTGAGAGCAAGCCGATCTGCCATCGGCTGATATTCGGTTTCGTGTAGCGTCTTCAGAAACGGTCTCGGGCTGCGTTCCAGACTTTCGGCCCAGCGTTCAAGCCGTTCGCGCCGCGTTATTTCCAGGCGCTTGCAGGTCGGGCTGACCTTGGCGATGGTTTTCAACTGATCGAGTGCGTACTGTTCCATTTCGGCCTCCTATCTCCGGAAAAATAGATGGTCCGCCTCCCCAAAACAGCGTCGCTCAGGTCGCAGCCGATGTCCAATCACGATTGGGCACGGCGTCTCGTTGACGTTTCCGTAATCACTGGAGGCGCCTTTGCTTGCTGACAGGCTCTTTTCTCATAAGGTTTCTGCACCATCTCATGCCAAGGCAACCAGACAGGGTTCGGTATGGACGAGATATTCGAACAGCTTCTGCACCTTTCTGCACGCACCGAGACGCTGATTGCCGTTTACGATGGTGATGACCGGCTGCAATACGCCAACGGCGCCTTTCGTTCGGTCTATTTCATCGAGCCCGATGAAACGCCACTCTGGCCGGATCTCATGCGGCGCAATTTTGAGCTGCGGCGAGGCACGGTCATTCAGACGAGCAATTTCGACGAGTGGCTGCGGTCGACGCAGTCGCGCCGTGGCAAGATCGGCTATCGAGCTTTCGAGACGGACCTCTACGATGGCCGGTGGTTCTGGATGACCGAGGCGGTCAAGAAGAACGGTTGGATGTTGTGCATTGCGAGCAACATCACCAGTTTGCGAGCGCATGGCAGGACTGTCCGGCAAGATCGCGATCAGGCGATCAAGGCTTCTTACACCGACGAGCTCACAGGTGTCGCCAACCGCCGCTTTGTGATGGCACGCGTCGACGACATGCTGGCAGCCGCCCAGCACGGAAACAATGGATGCCTTGCCGTATTCGACATCGACAATTTCAAACACATCAACGATCGGCTTGGTCACCATGCCGGGGACGTCGTCCTGCGCGATTTTGCGCATCGCATTCATCAGAATGTTCGCCGCAACGATTGTTTTGGGCGGGTCGGCGGAGAAGAATTCCTGCTCGTGATGCCGGCAACCGGGCCGGAAGACGCCATTGCCATCGTCGAGTGCATGCTGACGGTGATCCGCTTCTCCCGGCCTCTGCCTGAATCTCCCGACTTCAGCTACACCTGTTCTGCCGGCATCGCCGCTTGTGTCCCGTCAGACAGCGCGTCGGACCTTTATCGACGCGCCGATCAAGCACTCTATGCCGCCAAGTTAAGCGGCCGGGACAGGGTGCGCGCAGCGTAGGCGCCTGGGCTACGGTTGAACCTCAATTTGGTGTGCCGTTCTCAGAGCAGGCACTTCGTCGCGCGCCGCAGTCGTGGCGGACGGCGATGTGAGACCTGTTCGCTGAGGCAGGAACCAATGTGAGTGGACGCGATTTCTTAAATTCCCGACCCGTGAAGCTCCTGCTCATCGTCGCCTTCCCAGGGGGAGGGCATCGAGGTGCGATTGGCCGAGGGCATCGGCATCCAACACTTCAATTCCGGCTCGGCATATTCGATGATGTGCCCGGGCGAGGAATCAGAGGCGCGCCAGCCTTCTGCACCGAACTGATCGCCATGCGACCAATAGGCCAGGTCAACTTCTGCCGGCCCCTGTTCGGACGGGCGAATCGTGACGAGGATCCTGCTACCGTCTCTCGGTGCGCTTGCCATGTCGCGCCAGCGGTCTGTGTCGTCCATCGTCTTTCCTCCTGCCTCGCTGCAGGTTGCAAGTGTCGCCTCGCCATCGGAAACGGTCAATTGAAAGTTTGCAGAACCGATTGTCTGTCGGGCCGGAGGAAGATGGCCGCCGCTTTTGGGTCCTGGCCGTTGTCGACGACTTCACCCCCGAATGCCTGAAGCTGGTCGCCGACATGTCGCTCTCAGGTCGGCGGCTTGCGCGGGAACTCGATGCCGTCATCGTACGCCCAGGGGCTTCTCCACGAACTGCCGCTGAAAATGACGCCTCAGTCGCCCGTTTGCGGGATCTCCGCCATCACCGGGCCATTACGAAGCATGCTCTGTTTTTATGGTTATTTGACCGTGGAGGAGCCGAGTATTCGGCTACTCCCCGACGGGCCTATATGTCTGTTCTTCGGGAGCCTGCAATATTTCACTTGCCGTCTTGATGACCCGAGTTATCCTCCTCCCGAGGATACTTTTCTTGAGATCCGAGCGTATTGAATCTGTTCCCGACGGCTGAGACGAAGTCATCAAACTTAGGGTTTTCGCGGATCATCTCGACGGTTGTTTTGTGCGAGGAATCGGAACCGTGTGTAGAGTAGACGACGCCTTCGTTAGGAAACGTGATTTCACCGTCCGATTTCCGGATTTCGTAAAGCCTGACCGTTTCGTCAGTATCGCCGTCTAGCGTCCCGGTCACTTTGATTTGGCCAGGGTCCCCCTTTTCTCCCTCGTCAACATCGATGTCGAACGTTTTGCCGCTCGGTAGTTCCAGGTCTTTGATTTTTTTGCCCTCGCTATCTTCGCAAAAGCCGCCAGCGAGATCGTAAATGGAAAAAACTGAGCACTTCCCAACCGTTACTTCAACGAAATAGGTCATCACATTCTCCATCAATCTCGGTTCAAACGACCGTCACGGTGCGCCATCCTCAAGGTGATTGCGTAGGAACTGGGGGATCGTTTGCCCGGTAAATTTGCATCAAGGATGAGTGAACGCGCATCACCATAGTTTGTGGTAAGTTCGAGCAACGCAGTCGATGCCCGAATACGCCACATTTTGTAACCCAAGCCGTCGAACCCACAACCGACGGCCGGTTTCGGCGATGCTTTCTTAATAAGGAACACGCGATTTGTATCAAATCGATAGCAGTGACCTTCGAAAGCGTAGCCATAAGCAAGAACAACTGAATACTCTCTTGACTTGTAGGCGTAAGGAACCTTGTCCTCTCGATACAACTGGAGCCGAACCGCGTTGAGTTGTCCTTCGCCGATGTCGAAGCTCGCGTAATCAAATGTCTCATTCAATTTCACACCATAAATAATCAGAGCGTCAGCCTCGTAACGATCCGTTGCTGGTGCTGGGACGTCGTCTCTATCTCTCATCGATGCCTCCCGAAAAATTGTCAAAGAATTCCACGCCACCTCATGCAATCTTCAAGTTGTTGGAGGTATGCATTGCCACGCTCCCGATAGCTGGCTTCGAGAAAGGCTTCTGCAGCAGCTGCAAAGGTGATGCTGTCCGGTTCAAGGTAAGCCCATGAGCGCATTACAGCTTCCCCAACGATATCTCTTGCTTCCTCAAGGGCGGCCTTAGCGGCAAAGTGGCGTAGCTCGTAAGACGACCTGGACGTCCGCATCGCTTCATCCATAAGGGCAGGCGCTAGCTGTTGCCGCAGATCTGAGAAACGTTTTGGATTGAGATCAGATAGACCGCGTTCGAACAGGAGCGATTGGTAGACCTCAATGAGGCAGTCGAAGAGGGCCGCAGCAAACGGCTTCGATTGGTCGTGAACCTCGCCGCTAACATCACGCATCTTAAGTGAATTGTTGAACGATCGAAGTTGCTTCTCGTCGCTTAACTCGGCGAATCTGTCCAGTTCATTGTGCAGGAGAAGATTCCCCTTAGTTCGACGGAGTAGCCGATCAACTGCCGTGTCGAATTGCAGTAGCCCCAGCAAAGATATGAAATCGGCTATCGATTCATGGTAGGCAAAGAAATCGCAGCCGCGACCGTCTCCCTCAAGAATTCCGAGTTCGCTCAGCAAAATAAGGTGGCCGATTTCATGAGCGATCGCGTCAAAGTTCAGGGCAAAATATGAAGTCGGCGTTTCTGGCTCGCTCTCGCCCAATTCAAGGAAACCAAATCCGGATTGTGCGTTCTCCCAGTGTGGAATCCGTGGAATAATCTCAAGACGTTCGACTGTAGGTTCAAAAAACCAGCCTATTGGGTGCCCAACGTAGCTCTCACAAATATCGAGAACACGACGTGCACAGGCAAAGCTGTGTGTCGAAAGGAAAGCGGGGGAGTCGGGACCGATGTGGTCAAAATGGCCGTCGGGGCCGGGTTCTGCTGGCGGCCTCAAAACCCCCCGATATGGGGGCAGATTCGGCGATGCGTAAGGGATTTTCGGCTCAATCGGATTTGCGACGTACATCCGGCTGTCCGACGGCCCTGCGAGAATCGGGCCCGCAGACGCTCCGATCCACACCACCTCGGGCTTTTCATAACCTGGAATAAATGGCGGTTGCGGAAAAATGAGAAATCGGGTTCCCAGTGACGGCTCGAAAGCTGCCCCACCTGCGCCTTCTGGATGTGTAATCGCATCCAACGTCGCCCCCACCGCTTCATTGCCCACATAAGCGATAAAGTATCATACCACTACAACGCGCCTTTAGACAATACTGCGTCCGACAAATTGTAGTAATCCATATCGTACGCGAATGCCTCGGTGAGTTTAAATTCGGGACTACATGGTGGGGCTTCCGTGATGTATTTGTTGCTACTGAGGTATCTGAGTAAACCGATCGCATCAGCTCTCTTCTGGGCTACGAATCCGTTTGCCAGCCAAGCCTTCAGAGCACCAAGCTGTTCAATAGGCCCGAGACTTACATCGGCGACCGACATGAGTTTATGGAGGCTTCTGGTCATGAAGTGAAGGGAACGTGATAGTTCCTCAAGTTGCTGGCGGACTTTTCTCTCTATGATGCCTTCACGCTCTGCTCTTTTTAAAGTCATCCTGATGTCGAACAGCGCTTCGCCTATCCCCTTGGAGCCCATGTCGGAAGGAGCCATGGGTACCGCGACGTCGGCGTCGTCGGCGAGAACGTTTCTACGATACCATCTGAAGATCAGCCCGTGCCCGGTCATGCCGAATGGCGCAAGCTCAGCCGCCCGAAGGGCGCCTATGCTTGCCGCACCATAGAGCCGGACCCCCTGCGACATCGCCCAGAGGATTTCTTGATGGCGAACCGCTGGTGACTGGGCGAATACTCCGTCGATGAGAGCAATTGTGGATGGAGCGTATTGAACCACCGCTCGAACAACATCTCCACACCCTGCGGGAGGGAGGTAGCGGGCGTCCATGTGCAGCCGTGCCTCAGCGGCGCTAATGGTTGGGCCGAGAAAAATGACGACATCACCACGCAAGATGGAACTCCGGATTGGTTTCTAAGGGGGGAGCAATCACTTTCGCTACATGAAGCGGTATTCGTTCATCGGAGTGTAGATGGACAAGAATTGCCGCCTGAGCGCCCGCAAGCTGAAGAGCCGTCAATATCCGTCTTAGCGGATCCTCCAGAGGTCCGTTGTTTACGTCTGTCTGATACGTCCGCTCACCCTTTGCTAACTGGGCCCGCCAACCCGCCAGTTCGGAAGCCCCGGGATAGCTATAGAGATCGGTCCTAACATCCTCTCGGGCCGCTGAAATGACGCCTAGTCTGGACTGACACGCTTCAAGAAGAGCGCTGGCCAAAGCATTATCGTGAGTGAAGGCACATCCAAATCCTTCAGCGGGCAACGGAGCAAACGGCGCTTGCTCCCCATTCTCCATGATATGAACCCAGTAGACGGGGAACTCATGCGCCGTTGGAATCCGCCAAATGCCAACCCCAAAGCCCGCAGCACGCACCTTGATCACGATTTCGCCGGAAAGCCCTGCGGTAACGGATTGAGTGTTTATTTGGAAACGGTCAAAGAAATGCGGAGTTTCCAGTGCCGAACAGCGGGCTTGACGCTCCAAAATCTCGAAGCAGGCGTGGAGGACCGCGTGTTGGACGCTCGCGCTGGCCGCAAGGCCCGATGTATCGCGCGGAACCCACTTTGGGTGAGGGGATGGTATCGTGTAGGCGGTATCCACCAGCCCTAACGGAACTGAGGTTTTCAGGCCAGAGAACAGATCGACCCCATCTATCCAAGTCAGCGTCTCGGCGGTGTCTCTGACGCCAAGATGTGACCAGAGCCCTTGTTCTTTGCTTTCGCGAAAGGGCGCCGTGAATATCGAGTCAGGGGCGATCCGTTCTGAAGCCCAACCTTCAAGGGACTCCATTAACGCTGATATTGCGGCCAAGGGAAAAGTCATGCCTTTACCTTGGCTTACCGTCACCGACAAAGATTGGGGGCGAACTACCTGAACGACTGGGATTCCGATCCAGTCCAGATTGGTAACCGAGCCCAACCTTGTGATGCCAAATTCGTTCTTCCGCGCCAAAATCCTCTTCGCTGTCTGCCAAGGATCGGGCAGCGTTCGAAGGTGAGCATCAAAGATGATATTCAGCAGCCCTTCGTCCAGTTCCTGCCTCCTCTACTCGATCATCCTGGAAAAACGTCCAACTCGCGTCTCGCTCTGTTCGCAAGCCAAGCGGCTTTTTGCCCCTCGGCAATTCGGACTGCGTTTGCCAGGTCTTTTTTGACAGACGACGGTTGTTTGCTTAAGGCACGCCTCAGTTTCGCGCTGCGCCTGTATAACTCGGGGAGCCAAAACAATTGGCCGCTGTTACGTCCGACATCGATTGCATATTGCAAGGTTACGAGCGCCTCATCATTTCGGCCAAGCCTTTGGAGGACCTGTGCATGCATGTCGCTGTGCATCGAGAAATTGTCATCGGTCCCCAATTGTTGCTGAAGCTGAAGGGCATCTTCAAAGCGCTTTCCTCCGTTTCCGTCGGCGGACGTCATCATTTCCGCCCACCCGCAGTACATGTTGGCCCTCGCTTCGCTCGCTGCCAGCCCGTGTTTTTCAGCCAGCGACAGCATCTTCTCCCCTAAAGCGTAGACGTCATCGTACCTTCCTTGGCACCGGCGAAGTACGATCGCGTAGTAAAGTCCGTGGACCATACTCCCAACGTGTTCGGTGGAGTTAGCCCAATCTAAGCATGCTTGGATCGCCGATTCACTTGCGCCAATCTCGTTGAGAAGCAGGTAGGAGAGAGCACTCTCGCCCAACCCACATACCTTGGCGTCGTGTCCGCCGAAAAAGGCGCGGTTTCGAACTGCTCTGTAAGAATCATATAACCCAAGGCCTTTCGCGACGCAGTCGAGACAGAAGCCGTGCTCACCCGCATGAAAGCTGGTGGCCCACCCGCAGTGATACGACTGAAGCCTTGTTTCCTGGTCCTCGACGGATTGCATGTCTTCAACAAGGATTCGTGCGCGAGATTGTTGAGTCTGGATATTCGGCGCTGTGAACCACCATCCCCAATACAAAGGGAAATGCCTCTCCCGAACGGCAGAAGGTTGTTTTCGCAAGAGCTGTGTCGCTCTCGAATAGATCCGTCGCGCAACTTCGGAGCCTTCCCCTTCAAGCGCAGTTGCAACGACTCCTTGCAGCTTGAGCAGGTTCAAGATGAGGTCAGTGCGATCGGCTTCCCGCGAAGATATGTTACTGATCGCCTCGGCGCACAGTGTGAGGGAAACGTTGGCCTCATGCATTGCGGATCGAAGGACGCTGGCCTCCGCCGCTGCCGATGCGAACCTGGCGGCAGCAACGTGTAAGCCAGCTTCGGCGCACTGCCAGGCAGCTATAGCTGCAGGCAAACTCGGGGTCCGCTCCTGAATCAGAAAGTCTGCAATCCGCCGGTGTATTCGTCGTCGATCGCTCTTAAGGAGACTTCCGTACGTAGCTTCTTGCATGAGAACATGGCGAAACTGATAGGTGCGGGGAGCCGTTGGCAACGGTTCAATGATGCCTTGAGAAAGCAGTCGCTCGATGTGGACGTCAACGGCTCGGCGGCTTGTTTCCTCAAGAAGATAGGTGAGCAGGGAGATGCTGAATTCACGACCTATGACGCTAGCAAATTGGGCAACCTTTCGAGCATCGCCGGTTGACGCCAACCTTGCGGAGAGCAGATCGTTTAGCGAAGTAACGCCGCCGTCGAGGAGCAACCCTTTCCATTCCGAAGCAACTTTCCCAAGTGCGTGCCGTCCCCGGAAAAACTCGGCCAACTCTTCGGCGTAGAGTGGCATCCCATCGCATTGGTCTAGAATGAAATCAGACAAACCTGGAGGGGGACGTTCACCCCAGATGGATGCCACCAGATCCCGGACCGCAGTCGGAGCCAAGCCAGTGAGTTCTATTTCGGTTGTGGCCGCCAACGATCTCCTTATCCGTGAGGTTTGCAATATTAGGACCGGGAGCTTGTGAGCCAACGAACCAAGGCGATCCATCAACTCGACCGTCATCCCATCGGCCCAATGGACGTCCTCGAATACGAGGAGCGTAGGGATAAGGTTGGCATTGCACGTCAGCAGATGAGCGGCGGCTTCGATTACCTCCTGTCGAAACGCCCGACCAGATAGATCTGTCGTACGGATCTGGCCGGGGTTGCTTGATTTTTGCTCGGCTGTGAACGAAAGGATCGTGGTGGCGGAAGCTTCACTTACCTCTCTCTTGGTTGTTTGGAGAGCCTTCAAAAAAGCTTTCGCGTCTCCCTCCCTCAGAGTGGAAGTTCCCACGACGGCCTCAAGAAAGGCAACAAACGAGTGCAACGGTTGGCTTTCCAGGCGTCTATTGCATTGAAACACCACACTATCGTGCTGAGTCTTCGCCAATCGATCCGCGAATTCCCGGATAAGCTTCGACTTGCCTATGCCGGCTTCGCCGACTAGCGCTATCGCGCTTCCGTTACCCACGCAGGCCGCTTCCCAAGCTTTCGAGAGTGCCGTCAGTTCCTTTTCCCGGCCCCTAATGGGTCTGTTTCGGTCTTGAGGCAGCGCTCCTACAGATGACTCCTCCAATCGGCCGTTGGGTTGCCAAAGACCAGTCGGTTCGTCAAAACCTTTGAGTTTGGCTTCTCTCAACAATCCGTATCGAAATTTACTGCGCGTCAGCTGATAAGTTGACTCGGCGACGAGCACCGAATTCGGATCGGCCTCTGCCTGCAGGCGGGCGGCCAGAATTGGCGCCGTTCCTATAATTTCATTGCCTTCAGAGGAAAACACGACGAGGCTCGTTGCGACGCCGACGCGCAACTTGAATGCCAGTCGGGACTTCGCTTTAGATTTGGCGACAAGCTCAATCAGTTCCAGCGACGACTGAACCGCGCTTTCTGCGGCATCTTCGGCTTGTTCGGGATATCCAAAAAAGCAGCAGCCACCGTCTCCAAGGCGCTGATGAAGAAAGCCGCCGTGCCTTTTTATGATCGTTTCAGCGTTTTGATGCAGAGCGGAAACGGAACGGAAAAACTGTTCCGGCTCGCTCTTCAGCAGAAGCTCTGTCGATCCAACTATATCGTAAAATAGGGCAGTTACCTGCCGTCGCTCGCCTGAGAACCGAAATCGCGCGTCGAGGGTCTTCATGATAGATCGCCCAGCATCGGAGAAGCCAAGCAAGGACAGCCGATTTGTTGTCCTAATGCAAGCTTTAACTAGGTTTGCTCAACTATTTCGAGCGGTCGAAGTGAACCGCGCCGGGTTTGCCGGAGGCTCCAACAAAGTGGAGCCGATATGGGCAAGACAACAAACAAGTTTTCCCTGAAGTCCGTGACCGGGCCATCCGCATGGTGTTGGATCACGAAGCCGAGCGTCCCTCGCGGGGGGCTGCCGTTTCATCTATCGCGGCCAAGATTGGCTGCTCGCCAGCCACGCTGTACGAATGGAATTCGATTCCGGGCCCACAGGTTGTCCTCGAGGCCCTTGTACGAGCGGAATGCCTGGCGCTCGAACTTGCTCGGTCGATCGCAGAGGGGTGTCATATCCCGGTTGCTCGTCCGCCAGGTTTGACGTCGATGACCCTCCGCCCGAAGCGCGGTGTTGCGCGTGGAACGAATTGCGGCGTCGGGACGTTTGGTAGCGCGAGTTAGAGGAGAATATCATGGGAAGTACTGCAGACAAGATTAAGGGAAAGACGAACGAAGTCGCCGGCAAGGCACGGCAGGCAGCCGGCAAAGCGGTCGACAATCATGACGAGCAGGCCAAGGGCGCCGTTCAGGAAGCCAAAGGTAAGGCCCAGGTTGCCAAAGGCGACGCCAAAGATGCCGTGAAGAAGGTTGTCGATAAGGCCTAGCGCCTTTCAGCATTTGAGTTTCCCCTTAAGCCCGCGCTGGTCGCGGGCTTTTTTACGAAAGAGATTCCCATGAAGCTCGTAGCAATCGCCGCAGCAGCGGTCCTTATCGGTCTTCTGACAGAAAACGCGTCCGCGCAGGCCGTCGAGGACCCCGCTGTCAATGCCTGCAAGAATACCGGCCCGCTCGCCCTCCGTGAGCGTTCTCCGGATATCACCGATCTCGTCATGGACATGGAAAGCCTTGCCATCAGCAAAGCCGACACCAAGGTCCAGGACGTGGCGATAAAGTCGGTGATCCTCGGGGAAGCCTATATATAGCCCAGAAGGAAAAGACCGGAAAGCCGGACAGGTTCGTATGCTTGCTCGGCGACAAAGGAAAGGTCCTGCTGACGTTTTTTACCGCACAGTAGCTTCGGCAACGGTAACCCCCCGGGAACGTATTTGGCGCGTTGGGACTCGGAGTTGAAATACCGGGCGGGACGCGCCAACGCCGCCCGGAGCCGAACTCCGCCGGAGAGTTAGTGCCTTCTCGCATAAGCTGCTAGCCGCACTTGAATGGTCTTCAACGCTGGCGGCCTGTGCGTCGCAGGGGAGGTGTGCGACGCCTCCTATGTCGCCGTGCTTAGTCAAGAGATGACGCACTGGACTGGTACACCGCGAAGGCTTGATCGTGATCTCAGTCGCTACGCAAAAGACAGGAGCGAACGCGTTCGCGAAGAACTCATGGCCGAACTCGGCAGCTGCTTTCTCTGCGCCGATCTTGGCATCGTCCCTGAGCTCGAACCACGCTCCCGACCACGCAAGCTATCTCGTTGGCTGGCTCAAGGTTCTGGGCTACGACAAGCGCGCCATCTTTTCGGCGAGCGCATGCGCAGCAGGCCCTCCTTGCAGCCGGACCTCGACGAGGAGGAGGCGACGTAAGCCGTCTTCCTCAGCCATGAGAGACGCGGATCACTTCGCGGCCCGATAGCCTCGCGAGCTTCTTGCGGAAAAGCGTTAGGACGGCGCATCCTCCCCCCCATCACTCACACCACCGCACTAAAATCCGCCGCCAGCACCGCATCCTTCAGCGCCCTAGAATACTCATGCTGCGGATCATCCAACACCGCTCGCGCTTGTCCGCGCTCGACGATTTCGCCTTTGCGCATGATGATGATGTTGTCGCTGATGTAATAGGCGGTGGCGAGGTCGTGGGTGATGTAGACGATGGAAAGACCGAGCTCGTTTTTCAAGCGGCCAAAGAGATTGACGATGGCCATGCGCAGCGAGGCGTCGACCATGGAGACCGGTTCATCGGCGACCAGCAGTCGGGGTTGCGGAATCAGCGCGCGGGCGATGGCGACGCGCTGAAGCTGGCCGCCCGATAGTTCGTGGGGAAACCGGCCTTTCACTTCTTCAAGGGTCAGGCCGACATGGACGAGTGCTGCATCCGCCATCTTCTCCGCCTGCTGCCGGTCCGGCCGTTTTCCCGAGAACGAAAAATTGAGGGCCGTCTCGAAGAGATAACGATCGACCCGTTTCAGCGGGTTGAAGGCTTCGAACGGGTTCTGCAGAACCGGCTGAACCTCCTTCATGAAAGCCTTGCGTTCGGCTCTGCTATGGATGGCGACGGTGCTGCCGCTGAATTGAAGCTCGCCTTCCGTCGGTTCGGTCTGCCCGAGGATCATCGCCGCGATCGTCGATTTTCCCGAGCCGGATTCGCCAACGATCGAGAGGATCTCCGGCTCCGCTCCCAGTTCGAAGCTGACGTCCTTGACCGCCGTGATCAGCCGCCGGCCGAGCATGCCGCCTTGGCGGTAGACTTTCGTGACATGCGAGAGGCTAAGAAGAGCGCTCAAACCTGATCTCCCGTAACGGCAAAACACGCCACGCGCCGCTGCGGCTCGACGGTGACGAGCGGCGGAACCTTCTGCGAGCAGATCTCCATGCGCTTCGGACAGCGCGGGTGAAAGCGGCAGCCTTCCGGAGGCATGGCGAGGTTCGGCGGGCGCCCCTCCAGCGAAGGGCGGGCCGTCGCATCGCCGATGCGCGGCAGGCTGCCGACGAGGTGCTGCGTATAGGGGTGGAGCGGTTTGCTGAAGAGTTTGGCGGTCGGCGCTTCCTCGACAAGGCGCCCGGCATAGACAATGCCGATGCGGTCGGAGACCGTCGCGTGAACCCCCATATCATGGGTGACGAATAGGAAGGACGAGCCCATCTCGCGCTGGATTTCGCGGATCATCGACAGCACGTCGCGCTGAACGATGACGTCGAGCGCCGTCGTCGGCTCGTCGGCGATAATGAATTCCGGCGTCAGGATGGTGGCCAGCGCGATGGTCATGCGCTGGCGCATGCCGCCTGACAGTTCGTGGGGATAGGCGTCGAGCAGATGCGGATCGAGCTTCAGCCGCTGCAGATGGGTGGCGACCCTTTCCAAAAAGACCGGGCCGCTGACCTTCATGTGGCGAAAGGCGAAATCGGTGAAGGAATGACGGATCCGGCGCACCGGATTGAGCACGTTCATCGAACCCTGCATGATATAGGACAGATGCCGCCAGCGCAGCGCCAGGCGCTCTTCCGGCTTCATCGCGTAAATATCCTGGGTGCCGCCGTCGAAATGGAATGTCACTTTCCCTGAAACGACCCTCAGCGGCGGCCGGATCGCGCCGGCAATGGTCTTGATCAAGGTCGTCTTGCCGCTGCTCGATTCACCGGCAACGCCATAGACCTCGCCGCGGGCAATCGTCAGGCTGATATCGTCGACGGCGCGCACCTCGCGATCGACGCCGTAGAGGAAGGCACGGTAATAGGCTTTCAGATTCTCAATTTCGACCAAGGGATCCATACTAACTTCCCATCCGGTTCAGCCGGCTGCGCGGATCATTGTATTCGTTCATCGACATGGACAGCAGGAAGAGCGCCAGGAAGAGGACGACGATGACGGCGACGGGGGCGGCCACCCACCACCATATGCCTGATATCAGCGCCGAATGCGCATTGGCCCAATAGATCATCATGCCCATGGTCGGCGTCTCGATATCGGTGAAGCCGAGCACCGACAGGGTGATCTCCATGCCGATCGACCAGATCATGTTGTTCATGGTGGTGGCAAAGACGATCGGCAGAACATAGGGCAGGTGCTCCTCGATGAGGATCTTGCGCATGCTCATGCCGGAATAGACGCTCTGGGTCGTGAAGGATCTCGTCTTCAGGCTGATCGCCACCGAACGGATGAGGCGGGCATCGTAGGACCAGCCGAGCGCGGCCATGATGACGATCAGCGCCGTCCAGGTCATGCTGTCCTTCAGCACGAAATAGAAGAGGATCAGCAGCGGAAATTGCGGGATGACCATGACGCTGTCGTTGATGGCCATCAGCACCCGGTCGACCGCGCCGCCGGCATAACCGGCGACGAGACCGACGACCAGCGAGATGATGCGTGAAATGAAGGCGACGCCGATGCCGAAAAACAGGGTGTTGCGAAGCGCGGTCGTCAATTGCCAGAAAACGTCCTGGCCGCGCGATGTCGTGCCGAGCCAATAATCGCCATCGGGCGGCATATCGGGCGGCAGAAGATAGATGTCGGTCGCGCCGTAAGGTGAGAAATAGGACACCACTATCAATGCGACGATGACGGCAAAGAGCAGCAGGCCGCAGAGGAATTCCATATTCTGGCGCGCGAGGTCGCGGACGATCGTAAACATGCTCTATTCCACCTTGATGCGCGGATCGATCAGCGGGCTCAGAATGTCGATGATGAAGACGGCGGCGGCGACGCCGACAATCGACAATGCGCTGAGGCCGAGCACCAGGCTGTAGTCGCCGGCATGCACTGCTTCGATCAGCAGGTTTCCGATGCCCGGATAGCCGAAGACGATTTCGGTAATGACCGTGCCGTTGAAGATCGCGCCGAGCGACATGGCAAGCCCGGTGAACTGCGGCACCATGGCATTGCGGGCGATATAGGAGCGCAGGATCTTTCGCTTCGGAACGCCGCCGAGCTCGGCGAAGACGACGTAATCCTCGGTGATGATGTTGGAAACGAGCGCGCGCATCCCGATCAGCCAGCTGCCGGCGCCGACCATGATCAGCGACAAGGCCGGCAGGATCGAGTGTTTCAGGATATCGAGGACGAGGGCAAAGGAGAGGTCGAGATTGGCGTTCATCTCGTAGCCGCCATTGATCGGCAGCACCGGCCAGAGATAGCCGAAGACAATCAGAAGCACGAAGGCCAGAATGTAATAGGGAATGGGAAGCAGGGCGATGAAGACGAGGCTGACGGCTTTCAGCACCATGTCCTTGCGGTAATAGCCGGCAAGCGCGCCGATCGCATTGCCGAGCACGAAGGTGATGAGGGTCGATACCGTCATCAGCCCGATGGTCCAGGGCAGGGACCGCAGGATGATGGTCGAAACAGGTGTCGGAAAAGCCGAGAGCGAGGGACCGAGATCACCGGTCGCGAGCCGAAGCCAGAAATGCAGGTATTGCTGCCAGATCGAACCCTCCATTCCGTAAAGCTCGCGAAGCGACTGGCGCATCAGTTCGATCGCATTCGGATCGGACTGCCCCATCTGGGTGATGGCGCCTATGCTTTCTTCGACCGGATCGATCGGGGTCAGGTGGGTGACGAAGAATGTTATCGTCACGCCGAGAAATACAACGAGCAGAAACTGACCGAACCGCTTCAGCACAAAGATCAGATAGGACGTCATAGGGCGGTGGTTCCTCTCTGGTTCCCTTCATCAAGTGGAAAGGATCGACGGACATGCCACATGCCCGTCGATAGGGGGCCGGCGCGCAACACTCGCGCCGGCGTTGGGAGGATTATTTCGGTTGTGCCGGCTTCAGCTTGACCATCATCAGCCTGGAGTTGGCCCAATTCGGCACCGGATCGGTATAGGGGTCGGCGATGGTCGGATAACCGGTCCAATAGGTCGTATCCATCGAGGTGAAGACGTTATACGACATCAGCGGGATCGTCGGCATTTCGCGGGCGACCAGCTTCAGATAATCCTTGCCGAGCTCGACGCCCTTGGGATCGTCGGCGCTGATGCCGCGGATGCTTTCGATGATCTTGTCGAGCTCCGGATTGCTCCAGCGCTGCCAGTTGCGCGGCGGCTGATTGTCACCTTTCTTGGCCACGAACTGCGAGTGCCAGCTGTCCAGGAAGAACGACAGGTCGGGATCGCCGCCCCAGGTTTCGACGCTCCAGGCGATCGCCACCTGGAAATCGCCGGGCTGTAGCGCCGTCTGCCAAAGTTTCGCGGCCGGCACGGCTTTGGCGTCGATACCGAATGCGGCCCATTGCTGCGCAATCAGCGTCCCGGCACGGGTGAAGACCGAGCGTGTGTCGCCCTCGACCGTCATCCGGATCTTGAAGGGCTGTCCATCAGGGGTCAGCCATTTGCCGCCGGCTTTCTTGAAGCCTGCCTTTTCCAGCAGTTCGCCGGCAGCCTTCGGATCCGGTTTCCACCAGCCATAGCCAAAGGCACCGCTGATTGCCTCCGGGTCGGTCGGGATCTGGTCCTTGAACTTCGGCTGCTTGCGCAGAATATCGGCGATCTGTTGCCCGACCGTCGGGTCATAAGGCTTGATCTTGCTCTTGCCGGTATCGATCTCGAAATTCTTCAGCCAATCCTGCATCGGCGCCTGATAGTCCTTCATCGTGGCCGCCGTCGGCGGCACGCCGAGCGCCGAAAGCGTCGCCGCCCCGCGATAGCTCGCCATATCAACCGCCTTGATGTCGATCAGCAGGGCGAGCGCCCAGCGTACATCGGCGTTGTCGAAGGGCGGATTCTGGGTGTTGAAGATCACGGCCGGAAGTGTCGGGTCCGGATGGGCGAAGGGAAAGCCCGGGAACCATGTCTCGATTGTCTTGGATTTTTCCTTCAGCGTGAACATGCCCTCAGGCGTGTTGTCGTGAATGATATCGAGATTGTGCTCGAGCTGAGCGATGGTGCGTTTATCCGGCGGGCCGGGATCGGCATAGGTGACATATTTCGGGGCCGGCTCGCCGAAGCGGGCAAGCGATGTCCGCTGCCAGTCGTCACGCTTCTCCCAAGTATACCACTTGCCCTGCGGATCGTAGGACTTGAGCTTATAGGCGCCGAGCGAGACGGGATTGGCGAAATCATAGCGAAGCGGATCTTCGACTTTCTCGAAGACATGCTTGGGCATGATCCAGGCGCCGTTCCAGCGAACGGTGAAGATGGCGTGGAAGCGCGAATTGGGCTTCTTCAGCTTGAACACCACAGTCGAGGGGTCGGTCGCCTCGACGCTTGCCACCTGCACCGAGAAGGCAGCACTCCAGATCATGCCGGGGTGATCCATCTGCGTCTTCACGGTATAGACCACGTCGTCTGCCGTGAACTCCACGCCGTCGCTCCAGAAGAGCCCCTTGCGCAGTTTCACGGTCATCTCGGTGAAGTCGGCATTATATTGCGGCTTGTCGGCGGCCAGCGAATTATCCCAGGTCGCGCCGCCAAGTCCTTGTTCGGGGTCGATATACCAGAGCGTATCCATGGTCAGCTGCTGCAGGCCGGTCGATACGCCGCCGCCGCCATTGACCCAGATGTTGAACCAGCCGGGATTTTTGATCGTCCCTTCCGGATTTTCGACGATGAGCGTCTCCTTGCGCGGCAAGGAGGTGTAGTCATCGGCCTTGGCCGTCGCTGTCAGGCCGAGTGCGGCCAGCGCGACGCCAAATGCGAGCCTCTTCCACTGTTGCATGAACTCCTCCCTAGAAAGCGACGATACGGCGGCCGCAAAGGCACGCATGGGCACGTCGCGGTTGTCGGTTCGCAGAGGCATCAGGACTTGAACAGTCAGGTCCAGGGCCTCGGTGAACCATCCCTCCGGCTCCCTGCCTCCTCGCAGCGAGCCGAATATCTTCAGCCGGGGGATTACCCGGCGACGGCTGTCACACCGACAGCCGGATGACGTTGTAGGAGAACGGTTTCAGCGCTGCCCGCAGCCGTCCCTCCTCGATCTTTCCACTTTCGACATTGACGGGAACGACCGTCTTCGGCCGTGCAGCCGTGTTGACGGCTTCCAGCTCACCGTGGGTCATCTCCACCTGCTCGATCACCCGGGCATTTCCGAAGCCTTCCAGCCGCACATCGAGATCGAGCGCCGTGCTCGGATGGCGGTTGACGGCAAAGAAGGTCAGGGTCTTGCCGTCCTCGGAATGGACCGCCGATACGTCGAGATAGGGGACGTCGTTCTCCTCGTCGCTGTCATAGGTCGGGCCATCGACGACCAGCTGCAGCGCCGTTCCACGGCCATATCTGGAGGCGTAATAGAACGGGTAGTAGATGGTCTGGCGCCATGCCGCACCGCCGTCCTCGGTCATGATCGGGGCGATGACGTTGACGAGCTGTGCGATGCAGGCGATGCGCACGCGGTCGGAGCGACGGATGAAGGTGTTCAGGATGCCGCCGACCTGCAGCACGTCCTCGAAATTATAGACGTCTTCCAGGAGATGCGGCGCATCCGGCCATTCGTCGCGCGCCAGGATCTCCTTGTCCTGCTGGTTGGAATGATACCAGACATTCCATTCGTCGAAGGAAATGCCGATCGTCTTCTTCGAGCGTTTTTTCGCCTTGATGTAGTCGATCACGCCGCCGATCGTGGTGATGTAGCGGTCGAGCTTCGTGGCGCGGGCGAGATAATTGAGCGTGTTTTTCTCGCGGTTGGCAAAATACATATGCAGCGAGATATGGTCGGCGCTGTCATAGCACTGCTCGAGGACCTGGGCTTCCCACTCGGGATAGGTCTTCATGTCGGAATTGGACGAGCCGCAGACCACGAGTTCGAGGGACTTGTCGAAGCCGCGCATGGCCTTCGCCGTCTCATCCGCCAGCCGGCCATATTCATAGGCCGACTTGTGGCCGACCTGCCAGGGACCATCCATCTCGTTGCCGAGGCACCACAATTTGACATCGTGCGGATTGGACCAGCCGTGCTTGCGGCGCAGATCCGACCAGTAGGTGCCGCCAGGATGATTGCAATATTCGAGGAAATTGCGGGCGGCATCCAGGCCGCGTGATCCGAGATTGACGGCAAGCATCGGCTTGGTATTCGCCTTCTTGCACCAGTCGACGAATTCATTGACGCCGATCTGGTTGGCTTCGCGGGTGCGCCAGGCAAGGTCGAGGCGAACCGGGCGTTCCTCACGGGGGCCGACGCCGTCTTCCCAATTATAGGCCGAGACGAAATTGCCGCCGGGATAGCGGCAGTATGGCGTGTCGAGCTCACGGACCAGATCGAGGACATCCTGCCGGAATCCGTCCTCATCGGCCGTCGGGTGTCCGGGCTCATAAATGCCCCCGTAGATCGCCCTGCCGAGATGCTCGAGAAATGAACTGTAGAGCCTGGAGTCAATGGACGCGATGCAGAAATCGCGGTGAACCACAACGTTCGTCTTCAACGGATCCTCCCGTTTATATATCAGAAATTTTGTTTTCTTGCCTCTAACTTGATATCAGGAATGTTGTTCTGTCAACCGCGTTGCGGTTTTAATCATACTAATGTGGGGATCATAAAAAATTGTTTTATTACAAATATTTGACCGATTTTAGCGGTCGTCAAAACTGGAAAGAAGCGTGATATGTAAATCAAGATTTCCGATTTTGATATTTCAGACATGCAGCCGCATGATGATGTCGCGTCCGTGATTTCCGAAGCCGCGGCCGAAAATATTCACGCCGCCAGTATGGCCGGCATTCTCCGCGATGCCGACCCGGAGCCGGATGGAAGAGTGCTGCGTAAGGGCGAGATCGCTGAGCGTGACATTCGAGGCGGCGACACCGTCGATGAAGGTTCCGCGCGTGGAGATACGCCAAGTCTTCATCATACCATATTGCGAGCCTTCGAGCTTCCACCATGCCGGCGTGAAGGCTCCGCGCTTGTCGCCATAGTCGCCGGGCGACGTCCAGGTTCCAATGGCCATTCCATTGACCCAGAGGGTTATGTCCGACGGCCAGTCCGGATTGGTGCCGGGCACTTCCGACGACAGCTCCAACGAAAATTCGATGGCGCGGATATCCTTGTTCAACACCTTGGCGTTGTTGGGGAATTTATATTCCACATAGCCCCTGCCAAACCAGACGAGACCGGCCTGCATGCGCTGCGGATCGAGAAAATAGTCGGGGACATCGAGCGGGCCGATGACGCTCTCGGTGGAGCAAAGGCCACATGGGGCATGGACGTCACAACTGGTGTAGAGCCCGACCGGCATTTCGACTTCGATGATATTGTTGGCCCTTTGGGCGGCACTTTCCTCAAAACTGATCAGAATTTCGCTGTAGATCGCCGAGCAGATCTTCTGGTTTCCCTTGCGCGCCTTCGTCAATTGGGAATCGACAAGCCGGGCGTCTTCCAAAATCTGGATCCCGGTGGCGACGGTCGATTGAGGCAGCGAAAGAGCACGCGCGATATCGTTGATATTCATCGGCCCTTTGGCGCAAAGCAGCTTGAGCATCTCGAGCCGCGCCGGCGCCGAAAGCGCGCGTATCGCATCATTATTCTCGCCGGCGGCAATCGTCAAAAACGAGCGTTCCATCATTCCCCCAGTATTTCCGATGAAATGATGTATATCGGAAATTATGATACATCAAGTGGGAATGCTTAGGTCGTGGCTGACTTAGATGGTTTAGAATTCTGCGATGCGAGGGACTTAGAGATCCTTCCACGGATTGATGATCTGCAAGCCGATTCCCTCGAAATCGGACACATTGCGCGTTGCGAGTGAAGCGCCGCGCGAGATGGCGATGGCTGCGATCTGCGCATCGAACTGGCTGATCGGCCTGCCAGCCTTGCGGCGATCAGTGGCAATGATGGCGTAGACGTCTGCCGCGTCACGATCGAATGGCAGGACACGGCCACTCATGTCCTCATGGAATATCGGCAGGACTGCTGCCTCGAGATCATTCCGACGCCGACCGTGAGGAAGGAGGCGTAAGCCATATAGAATTTCCGCTTCGGTAATCGCGGTCGTGAATACCGATAGTGGATGTTGTGCCCCGAGCCATTCGATTACAGCCACATTCGGCGCCGGCGTGAGCAGTTCCGAAATGACGTTGGTATCGAGAACGATCACGCGTCAAAGTCCGGCGCGTCCCGGATCGGCTGCCGGGGCGGAATTTCGAGCTCAACCCCTCCGACCGATTGCAAGCGGGCGCGAATGGTATCGGCGAGATTGCGCGCCACCGGCTCGGTAGTCGCAAGTGCCGTACGCAGAATATCGCGTGCTTCGTCTTCCATTGACCGGCCATGCGTGGCGGCGCGAACGCGCAGCCGCTGCTTCAATCCATCATCGAGATTGCGGATCGTCATGCTGGCCATCATTGCCTCCATTCATCAATGACAGCATATAAATCATTGATTGCATATTCTCAAGCAACGGTCCCGAGATGTGTTTCCGTTCTCAGCCTGGCGGTCCACAACAAGAGTGGTCCGCCGGCCCGGGTCAATGCCCGGTCGCCTCAGGCTGCAGGTCGGCATCGGTCAGGGTTCCGAGAAAGGCGACGATGTCGTCGATTTCGGGATCGGTGAGGGCGGGCGCGTCGCCCGGCTTCCGGCCAAAGGGCGGATCCTGGTTGAGGTTATCCCAATAGGCCTGCGGCAGGTCGTCATATCTGCGGACCGAGCCGTCGGCACTTTTCGGGTACCAGCGGCCGGGATCGCTGTCGCGTGTCGCATAGAAGGAAACGACGTCGCGCAGCGAGTGGAAATAGCCGTTATGGAAGAAGCTCTGCTTCAGCGCGACATTGCGCAGCGTCGGGGTGCGGAACAGGCCGCAATATTCGCTGCGTCCGGCAAAGTCGGTGCGCTGAGGGCCGCAGAGGCCGAGATCGTGATAGTTCGGGTCGCTGTTGGCCGGGATCGCCATGTTGCGGGGTGCGGCAAGGCCGAGGAAGCCGAAATCGGAAAATTGCGGCGGCTCGCCGTCATTGGCGGGTTCGCTTAAGTGACAGCTCGAACAGTTGCCCTTGGCTGGGTCCTCGAACAGCTGCCGCCCGTGCAATTCCTGCGCCGTCAGCGTCGCCTTGCCGGCGAGAAAGGCGTCGTAGCGGCTGGAATAGGGATAGAAATCCGGGCCACTTTGTTCGAAGGTGGCGAGCGCCTCGGCGGCGGCATCGAAGGCGTCCTTAGGATTGTCGAACACGGTCTCGCCGAAGGCTGCCGTGATGTCGCCGGCATAAGCGGCCTTCTGCAGCTTTGCCACCACCTCGGCCGCATCCTTGTTGCCCATCTCGAAGGGCGAGAGCAGCGGGATCTTTGCCTGATCGGCGCCGTGATCGACCCGGCCGTCCCAGGTCAGGCCGCCCGTCGGGCCATTGTCGACACTTTCGTCGCCCTCGTCCTCGGAATCGTAATAGTGCTCGGTGAAAGCAGGTACCGCCTGCAAATAGCGCAGCGTCGGAACGGCGCGCAGGCCCGGCTGGTCCCCATGTTTGCCGCCCATTTCCACCGGCATGGCCGATGCCGGGCCGAAGGCGTGCGCCGGATCATGGCAGGACGCGCAGGCCTGAAGTCCCGAGGCTGACAGCGAGGTATCTGAGAATATCTTGCGGCCGAGCGCGCCGAGCGTTTCGGCCCGGGCGAAGGCCTCGGCACGTGACATCGGTCCGGGATGCAGGCCGGCGGCGGTCGCCGCGCTGCTTTGCCGCAGGGGAAAAATGGCAAGACCAAGCGCCATGGCACCCATGCTGACGGCCAGGCCGGAGCGCACAAGCCAGATGATCTTCGTCGTCATGATAAGGATTCCAATAAGTTGGCGCGGGTTTCCTCCATGATCGAACCTCGTTGCAACAAATTGATGACGGCTATTCCCTGCGGCATCACGACAACCCCAGATGTCACAAAGTTGATAGACGGCCGGAATAGCGTCCGAACGCCCCCCGAGCGTTCTTCGCTCCCTCTAGCCAACGCCCCCTAGCCATGAGGTACCCACGTGAAAAGACTGAAACTCCTCCACTCGATCTGTCTCGCCGGATCGGCCATCGTGCCGGTTGCAGTGGCGACGGCAGCCCATGCGGCGCCGGCCGGTTACGACAAGATCGACAATGTCGTCGTCATCTATGCCGAAAACCGCAGCTTCGATAATCTCTACGGCAGCTTTCCCGGCGCCGACGGGCTCTCGAACGCGACCGCCGATCGCGCCCGCCAGCTCGACCGCGATGGCCAGCCGCTGTCCGAACTGCCGCCGGCCTGGGGCGGCCTCACCGCCAAGGGTGTGACGCCTGCCGTCACCGAGGCGCAGTCGGCCCATCTCGCCAACGCCTCCTTCGCGATCGACGATCCAAAGGGGTTCGCAGAGGCGCCTTCGGTCATCACCCGCGACCTCTGGCATCGCTTCTACCAGGAGCAGATGCAGATCGACGGCGGCAAGAACGACAAGTTCGTCGCCTGGGCCGATTCCGGCAGCCTGGTCATGGGCCATTACGACGGCTCCATCCTGCCGATGTGGCAGGTCGCCAAGAAATACGTCATGGCCGATAATTTCTTTCAGGGCGCCTTTGGCGGTTCGTTCCTCAACCATTTCGCACTGGTCTGCGCCTGCACGCCCTATTATCCGGATGCCGACAAGAGCCCGGCCAAGCCCACCATCGCCAAGGTCGATGCGGACGGCACGTCGCTGACCGTGGCGGAGAACGCCCCGAAGTCGGCTCTGGAGGGCGCACCCAAATTTGTCTCCGACGGCACGCTGACCCCCGACTTCTACGCCGTCAACACCATGCAGCCGCCCTACCAGCCGAGCGCCAATCCGCCGGCCAAAGATGGTGATGCGGCCTATGCCGATCCGGCGGCCTCAACGACGCTGCCGCCGCAGCATGAAATCACCATCGGCGACCTCATGTCGCTGAAGGGGGTCAGCTGGGCCTGGTATAGCGGCGCCTGGCAGGCAGCTCTGGACGGCAAGAACGCCACCCCGGTGCCGAACTTCCAGTTCCATCACCAGCCGTTCAACTATTTCGCCAATTTCGCGCCGGGCACGCCGGCGCGTGCGGAGCATCTGAAAGACGGCGGCCTTGGCGGCGAAGCCTTCCTCAAGGATATCGACGATGGCAAGCTGCCGGCGGTTTCCTTCTATAAACCGCAGGGCAACCTCAACGAACATGGCGGTTATGCCGATGTTGCGAGCGGCGACCAGCATCTTGCCGATATCGTTTCCCACCTCGAGAAGAGCCCGCAATGGGGCCATATGCTCGTCATCGTCACCTATGACGAGAATGGTGGCTTCTGGGATCACGTCACGCCACCGAAGGCAGATCGCTGGGGTCCGGGCAACCGCATTCCGGCCTTCATCATCTCGCCCTTCGCCAAGGGCGGCATGGTCGATCACACCCAGTACGACACGACGTCGATCATCCGCTTCATCACCGCGCGCTACGATCTGCCGGTGCTGCCCGGCGTCATCGCCCGCGACAAGGCACTGCGCAACAACGACCGCCCGCCAATGGGTGACCTGACGGCCGCGCTCGACCTGACGCATTGACCGGTTACGAGCGGCCCCGGTGCTGACTGGGGCCGCTCCATCTGTTTCTTTTACGCATTCCGGACGCAAAACCGCTGCGCCTTTTGCTGGAACTGCTTACCGTCACCGGCGCAGCAGCGGCCGCAACGCAGCCTGTGTTTCCTTCAGCAGCGGCAGATAGCGTTCCTTCATCTCCGCCGCCGGCACGAGGGCGGCCGGCGCGCCGATATTGATCGCCGCAACCGTTTCGCCGCGGTCGTTGTCGATGGGCACGGCGATGGAGCAGAGGCCGATCTCCAGCTCCTGATCGATGATGGCGTAACCCTCGGCGCGGACCCGGCGGAATTCGGCGATCAGCTCGTCCGGGTCGGTCCTGGTATTTGCCGTGTTTTGCTTCAGCTCGCTGCGGGCAAGGATGGCGCGTGCCTCGCTCTCGGCGAGAGCCGCGAGCAGCACGCGGCCCATTGAGGCGCAGTAGGCGGGCAGGCGGCTGCCGGGGGTCAAATTGATCGACATGACGCGGCGCTGCGAAGCGCGGGCGATATAGACGATGTCGGTGCCGTCGAGCACCGAAGCCGAAGCGCTCTGGCCGGCCTTTTCCGAAAGATGATCGAGATGCGGCTGCAGCAACGCCGGCAGCGGCGTCGCCGCGAGATAGGCATGGCCAAGACGCAGGATCTTCGGCGTCAGCGTGAAGAACTTGCCGTCATAATCGGCATAACCGAGCTCGGCGAGCGTCAGCAGCGAGCGGCGCACGGTGGCGCGGTCGAGCTCCGTCAGCTTCGAGGCCTCGGCGATCGAAAGCCGCTGCCTTGTTTCACCGAAGGCTTCTATGACCTTCAGGCCGCGGGCAAAGCCGCTGACGAAATCCGTTTCGCGCATGGGTCCAGTCTCCAATGGATTCACCTCAATTTGTGCGATATATGAACAAATGTCAAATATCGCACAAATATATTGCCGCTTGGCCCGCCGCGCTTTATGTCTACGCCAGAGGACGGGATGGGAGTTCCCCGACCGATATAGCCAAGGAGAGGTCCCGCATGGACAAGACAGTCGGGAGCACGGCGGAAGCCGTCTCTGAGATCGGTGATGGCGCGACCGTCATGATCGGTGGTTTTGGTGGCTCGGGCGCGCCGATCGAGCTTATTCATGCCTTGATCGACAAGGGCTCCAAAAACCTCACGGTGATCAACAACAATGCCGGCAACGGGCGCATCGGTATCGCCGCGATGATCGATGCCGGCATGGTCAGAAAGATGATCTGCTCTTTCCCGCGTTCGTCGGATCCGCGCGCCTTCACCGATAAATATCTGGCCGGCGAAATCGAGCTCGAGCTCGTGCCGCAGGGAACGCTGGCCGAGCGCATCCGCGCCGGCGGGGCCGGCATCCCGGCTTTCTATACGCCGACCGCCTACGGCACCGAACTGGCCAACGGCAAGGTCATCGCCGAATTCGATGGCCGCCATTACGTGCAGGAGCGCTGGCTGAAGGCCGACTTTGCGATCGTGAAGGCTGAGATTGGCGACATCCAGGGCAATCTCACCTACAATAAGGCCGGCCGCAACTTCAATCCGCTGATGTGCATGGCGGCGGCGAAGACCATCGTCCAGGTCTCATCCATCGTTCCGGCCGGCGGCATCGATCCCGAGCAGGTGGTGACACCAGGCATCTTCGTCGATCGCGTCGTCACTGTTCCTAATCCCCAGCAGGAAGAAGAGCTCATTCGAGCCGGAGTGGCCTACGTATGACCATCGATCACAGCTCCATCAACACCCGCGAAGACATCAAGCTTTCCAATGCGCAGATCGCCTGGCGCGCCGCGCAGGACATCGCCGACGGCGCCTATGTGAACCTCGGCATCGGCTTTCCCGAAATGGTCGCCCGCTATCAGCCGCCCGGCCGTCAGGCGATCTTCCACACCGAAAACGGCATCCTGAATTTCGGCGAACCGCCGGCGGCCGGCGAGGAGGACTGGGACCTGATCAACGCCGGCAAGAAGGCGGTGACGCTGAAGCCGGGTGCTGCCTTCTTCCATCACGCCGACAGCTTCGCCATGGTCCGCGGCGGCCATCTCGACGTCGCGATCCTCGGCGCCTATCAGGTTGCCCAGAGCGGTGACCTTGCCAACTGGCGGGTGGGCAGCAAGGGCGTGCCGGCCGTCGGCGGCGCCATGGACCTCGTGCACGGCGCCAAGCAGGTCTGCGTCATTACCGAGCACGTCACCAAGACAGGCGAGCCGAAGCTGGTGGAGAAATGCACCTTCCCGCTGACCGGCGTCGCCTGCATCACCCGTCTCTATACCAGCCACGCCGTCATCGACATCGTCAAGGGACGCTTCGTCCTGCGCGAGAAGCTGGCCGCGATGTCGCAGGAGGAATTGCAGGCCATGACCGGCGCGCCGCTGCATGTCGAGGGGCCGGTTGGCGACCTCGTCGTCCCGCAACTCTAAGGAAAAGCCATGACCGAAGCCTTTATCTGCGACTATATCAGAACGCCGATCGGCCGCTTCGCCGGCTCGCTGTCCCAGGTGCGGGCCGACGATCTCGGTGCGATCCCACTGAAGGCGCTGATGGAACGAAATGCCGCCGTCGACTGGGAAGCCGTCGACGATGTGATCTTCGGCTGCGCCAATCAGGCGGGCGAGGACAATCGCAATGTCGCGCGCATGTCGGCCCTGCTGGCTGGTCTTCCGATCACAGTTCCGGGCACGACGATCAACCGGCTCTGCGGCTCCGGCATGGATGCTGTGATCACCGCGGCGCGCGCCATCCGCGCCGGTGAGGCCGAGCTGATGATCGCTGGTGGCGTCGAGAGCATGTCGCGCGCGCCCTTCGTCATGCCGAAGGCCGAGACGGCCTTTTCACGCGCGGCCGAAATTCACGACACGACGATCGGCTGGCGCTTCGTCAATCCGCTGATGAAGAAGCAGTACGGCGTCGATTCCATGCCGGAGACCGGCGAGAATGTCGCCGAGGACTATCATGTCAGCCGCGAAGACCAGGATGCCTTCGCAGTGCGAAGCCAGGCGAAGGCGGCCGCCGCCCAGGCAAACGGACGGCTGGCGAAGGAGATCACGCCGGTGACCATCCCGCAGCGCAAGGGCGATCCTGTTGTCGTCGACAAGGACGAGCATCCGCGCGCGACGACGATCGAAACGCTGGCGAAACTCGCCACGCCTTTCAAAAAGGACGGCGGCACGGTGACGGCGGGCAATGCTTCCGGTGTCAATGACGGGGCGGCGGCGCTGATCGTCGCTTCCCAAGCGGCGGCGCGGAAATACGGCCTGACACCAATCGCGCGTATCCTTGGGGGCGCGGCTGCCGCGGTTCCGCCAAGGGTGATGGGTGTCGGGCCGATCCCGGCCTCGCGCAAGCTGATGGCGCGGCTCGGCATGACCCAGGAGCAGTTCGACGTGATCGAACTCAACGAAGCCTTTGCCAGCCAGGGGCTGGCGGTGCTGCGCGCGCTCGGCATTGCTGATGACGACGAGCGGGTCAACCGCAATGGTGGCGCGATCGCCCTCGGTCATCCCTTAGGCATGTCGGGCGCCCGCATCACCGGCACGGCGGCACTGGAGCTTCTGGAGACCGGCGGGCAATATTCGCTGTCGACCATGTGCATCGGCGTCGGGCAGGGGATTGCGATAGCGCTTGAAAGGGTTTGAGGCCGGGACGCTTCCAGCTTTTGCCGGAGGCTGCCGGCCCGTTGCGCGGGGCACCCGGTTTCGTTAGAGATCGGGCATGCTGATCCGACCCGCAGACAAGAACGATCAAAGCGCCATCTGGAGGATCATCGGTCCGACGATCCGCGCCGGCGAAACCTATGCGCTCGATCGCGATCTGAGCGAAGCCGATGCGCTGGCTTACTGGATGGGACCGGACCGCGAGACCTTCGTCGCCGAAGAGGATGGTGCGATCCTCGGCACATATTACATCAAGGCCAACCAGGCAGGCGGCGGCAGGCATGTCTGCAACTGCGGCTACATGACCGATGCTGCCGCGAGCGGCCGTGGCGTCGCCCGGCTGATGCATGAGCATTCCCTGGACCATGCCCGCTTGCAGGGCTTTCGGGCGATGCAGTTCAATTTCGTCGTCAGCAGCAACGATCGCGCGGTTGGGCTGTGGCAATCTCTCGGCTTCGATATCGTCGGCCGGCTTCCTGGCGTCTTCCTTCATCCGACGCAGGGTTATGTCGACGCATTGGTTATGTTTCGCACGCTTTGATCACGCAGTTTCAATGAGCGAGAATTCAGGCAACGCCAACAACGGCATCGAACCACGCACCAGACGCAGGAAATCGCGGACCGGGGATTTTTCGAGTGCGCGCGGAAAATAGATTGCGCCCGATTCCTGTACCCGGCCGTGGTCCTGGAACATCACGGGTCTGATCCCGAATCCATCGAATAATTTCACAAAGCCGCTGGAGGCGGCCATCACCAGCGGCGAACCCTGCATGATCAACAGAGCCTGCAGCATGGAGTCCACACGTACGGCAAAATCTCGGGTCTGACGCTCGAGCTGACCAGGCCCTTCATCATCTCCGTAACCGGGACTGATCCAGCGCTGACGCAGAAGATCATCGAGGGTGACAGTTGCCGCTTTGGCCAGGTGGTGATCCTTGTCGCAGTAGATGTAGGTCGCCTGTCTTGCCAGGGTTTCGAACTCGACCTGCATGACGGCTTCATATTTGTAGGAGAGCGTTCCGAAGACGAGATCGTAGACGCCGTGCCGCATTCCCTCGAAACGCGTGCCGTCATCGGCTATCTCGACGTGGACGACGACACCCGGATGCGTCCGGCTGAAGGCTTTTATGATCCCCGGCAATATCACGAGCCCCCAAAGATCGCCGGTGGCCACCCGAATAACGGCCTTGGCGCGACCCTGAAGGTGTTCGATCTCTTCTTTCGCTTCATCGAGCGCCGGCAATATCCGCACTGCCCGGCTATAAAGGGCTGAACCGTAAACACTCAATTCGACGCCGGCTCCGGTCCTGTTGAACAGCGGAACGCCGTAGCTGTCTTCGAGTTGCCGGATCGCCCGGGAAAGCGCCGGCTGCGAAATATTCAGCTTCTTGGCGGCACGCGAGATCGATCGCTGGTTTGCCACTTCGACGAATTGGCGTAGCTCCCGCATCTATCTCTCTCCCTATGCGAATTATGCATAACATATAGCATGTTTGCATTTGACCTCAGCGCCATCTGCGCCACATTGTACACAACAATAGTAGACTAATTCGAGCGTGCCAAGTGCTGCGAAAGCCCCAATGGAAGGGAATTTCGTGCTCATGGGCACGTTCTCGACGGACGCTCTACACAGAAGAATAAGCCTTCGACAAGGAAATCGGGGCGCGGGATGGGGATAGAAGGAGGAGGAACCGATGTTTAAAAATAGCATAGGCCGACAGCTGATTTTCGCCGCGACGACGGCGGCGTCGATGATCTTTGCGATCGCTCCATCGGCCGCACAGGACAAGGTCCAACTGACGTTTCGTCAATTCGATCCCCCAACCGAAATTCAAGGCCTGATTGCCGCCGTCGATGCCTGGAATTCCAGTCATCCCGATGTCCAGGTTAAATTGGAGACGATGTCGGGCGGCGACACGCTTGCCCAGTTGGCGCGCGAAATTCCCGCCGGTGCGGGACCGGATGTTCAGCAGCTGGCTTTCGTGTGGACGCGTGATCTGGCGCGATCGAAGCTGCTTCTCGATCTCAGTCCTCTCATCCAATCGAATGCGCCTGGAGCTGGCACCGACGATTTTCTGGCTCTCGACCTCGCCACCCTCGACGATAAGATCTTCGGCCTGCCATGGACGGCAGATACATTCTCGATGGCCTATCGCCCTGATCTCCTGCAGGCAGCCGGTGTCTCAAACTTTCCAGATAGCTGGGATGATCTTGCTGCAACTGCCAAGAAATTGACCACCGAAGGTGGCGGAACTGAACAATACGGTTTCTGCTTCCCCGCAGGCAGCGCACCCGACAGCGGCATGTGGACGCTTGTGAATTATTACCTCTGGAGCAATGGCTCGACCCTGGTCGCGGAGGAAAGCCCGGGGAAATGGAAAGTGTCCGTGACGCCCCAGCAACTGGCGGCGGCAATGAACTATTTCAATCAGTTTTTCGTGGATGGAACAGCACCCGAAAACCTCATCACCGTGAATGCGTGGGGCGATCCCGAGCTGATCGGCGGGCTCGGCCGAGGCGATTGCGCGATCACGTTCTTTCCGCCGCAAACCTTCAGGGCCGCCCAGAAACAATCGGACAACCCCCTGCTGACCGCACCTATTCCGAAAGGGACGGAGAAGCGCATCTCCCATCTTGGCGGACGTGCGCTGGGCATCAATCCCAACACCAAGCATCAGAAGGAGGCCTGGGAGTTCGTCAAATATCTCGTCGGCCCCGAGACCTTCAAAACCTACAACCAATATCCCTCGCAGAAGTCGCTGCTTTCACAGCTCCAGTTTCCTCCGGCCGAGCAGGGCTATGTGACGATGCTGCCATTGGCGCAGACCTTCGAGCGGTACATCTCTTCCCCGATCAAGGTGTCGAGCATGACAGCCCTTATCAATCGCGAGTTCGGCGCCGTATTCTCCGGGCAGCGCAATCCTGATGAGGCTGCGGATGTCATCATCAAGGAACTCAACGACTTGCTCGCCCGCGGCAAGGGCTGACAATGTCTGTTTCCGCAAACCCGGACGGCGCGCTGGCCAAGCGCGTCGAAAGACGAGGATTATTCCGGAGTTGGCATTTCGAGCCTTATGGCCTGGTCATGCCGGCGATGCTCATCCTGGCAATCTTTTTCGCCGGCCCGGCATTCTACAATATTGCGCTGAGCTTTCAGGAACTCAGTCTTTTCGATCTGGGAAAGCCGGGTCAGTGGGTCGGCTTTGCCAACTTTGTCACCGTCCTCAAAGATGAAGGAATTGCCGGCGCGTTGTTCAACACGGCTTTCCTGCTGACATTCGTGACGGTCGTCATTCGACTGGCACTCGGACTTGCGCTCGCGATCCTTCTCAACGCTGAGGTCTTTGCCAGATGGCGCATCGGCTGGCTCGTCCGGTCGCTGGTCCTTGTCCCCTTCGTAACGCCGCCGGTCGTCGCCGTCGCCGCCTGGAAGTGGCTGCTCGACCCCCGCTACGGCGCGGTCAACCAGTTTCTCTTATCGACTGGGCTCATCGACAGGGGAATTCCGTTTCTTTCCAGGACGTCGACGGTCTGGGGGGCGGTCGAAACCATGTTGATCTGGCGCGAGCTTCCTTTCGTCATCATCACTTTCCTCGCGGCGCTGCAGTCGATTCCGAGGGAACTCAGGGAAGCGGCCCGCATCGACGGGGCGTCCGAGTTTCAGATACACCTGCGCATCATCCTGCCGATGCTGAAGCCCGTGATCGCGGTGGTCGCGCTGCTGACGACGATCTGGACCTTCAACAATTTCGTCTACGTCTGGCTCGCCACACGGGGAGGGCCGGGCGACTACACGCAGGTTCTGGCAACGAAGATGTATACGGTTTCGTTTGTCGACTATCGCGTCGGCGAGGGTGCCGCCATCGGCGTTCTGATGAGCTTGATGATGTTCGCCTTTGCGCTCATCTACCTCGGGGTTCTCTCCCGCAGGAAACGGGGAGCGTCGTCATGAATGTTTCGATGGCGCATCGGGCTCGGCATATCAGGTTTGCCAAGGACCTGATCACCGTCATTCTGGGTATCGGCCTGCTGCTGATTTTGGCGTTTCCCTTCATTTGGGTGGTGCTGATTTCCTTCCGCCCGGACAAGGAAATATTCACCCGGACGTTTCAGCTGTTCACCAGCGTTACCCTGGAAAACTACTACACTCTCCTTCAAAACTCGCCGTTCCCGAACTACCTCAGAAACAGCCTTGTCGTCTGCACGATCTCGACTGTTGCGGCCGTTACCATCTCGCTGATAACCGCCTATGGCTTTTCGCGGAACCGCGATTTCCGCGGCCGCGGCCTATTGCTGATCCTGGTGATCTGCACGCAGCTCTTTCCCTACGTGATCCTCATCACGCCGCTTTATTCGATGTTTTTCGCCGTGGGGCTGATCAACAATCCGCTGAGCCTGGTTCTGTCCTATACGGCGATGAACCTGCCATTCGCCATCTATCTGCTGCTCGGCTACCTCGACACAATTCCCCAGGATCTCGATGAGGCGGCCAAGCTCGACGGCGCTTCGACGATCCAGATCATCTTCAAGGTCATTCTGCCGATCGCCTGGCCGGGTGTGGTGACGGTCGCGGTCAACGCCTTCGTGTCGGCGTGGGATGAATTTCTGTTTGCCCTGACACTGATGACAGCGGACGAAAACAAGACCGTGCCGGTGGGGCTTGCCGGCTTTTTCGGCGAATACACCACGCAATGGAATCTGGTGATGACGGCGTCGGTGATTTCGACGCTGCCGACACTTGTCCTTTTCATGCTGCTTCAGCGAAAGCTCGTCTCCGATCTCGCGGCCGGTGCAGTGAAGCTGTAGCGGTGTGAACGCCTCGAACGAACATCGAAGGTCCTTCCATGAACATCATACTCGTGCTTATCGACAGCGTTAACCGCAATGCTCTCTCGGCCTATGGCGGAACCGAGTTCGCGACGCCGAACCTTCAGTCTTTCGCCAAAAAGGCGTGGCGTTTCGACAATCACTTTGTCGGAAGCCTGCCCTGCATGCCGGCGCGGCGTGAGATTTTTGCCGGGTTCAGCGGCATGCAATGGCGTCCTTGGGGACCGCTCGAACCCTTCGACCTACGCCTGCCGAAACTGCTGGAGAGTGCGGGTTACACAACCGCGATCGTCACCGATCACTATCACTACTGGGAGGAGTCGGCGAACGGCTACATCCAGAGCTTCCAGGGCGCGGAATTCATTCGAGGGCACGAGCTGGATTTCTGGGAGCCGCTCGTGCCTGAGGCAGATCTGCCGCAATGGGTGCACAATATCGAAAAATGGCGCCCGGGTTATGGTCACCGCTACTTCTCGAATGTCGCAAACTTCAAGGATGAGGCCGATTTCTTTCCTGCCAAGGTGATGACATCAGCGAGCGAATGGCTCGCCAAACCGAAGACCGGAAAGCCGTTCTTCCTGCAGGTCGAGTCCTTCGACGTGCATGAGCCCTTCGATGTCCCGGAGCCCTATGCCTCGATGTACGGCGACGGTGCGGCGCGAGACCGCTTTACGTTGTGGCCGCCCTATCAGGATGCGGTGCGCCAGGCGGAGTTCATGAGCCAGGCGAGCCCCGAGGAGCTGGCGTTCGTTCGCTCCCAGTATGGCGCCAAACTGACGATGACGGACCGGTGGCTGGGCAAGCTGTTCACCACCCTGGACGAACTGCAACTCTGGGACGACACGGCCGTTATCGTCACCACCGATCATGGACATGATCTCGGTGAACGGGGCGGCTATGGCAAGCAATTCCCGCATTTCGACAGCCACGCGAACATTCCGCTGCTCGTCTGGCACCCCGGCCTCCAAGCCAATGGCGGCGCGATTGAAAATCTGACGTCGACCGTCGACCTCTTCGCCTCAATCCTGGCGATCGCCGGCGTCGAGCCGCCACGACAGACGCACTCGCATTCATTTCTGCCGCTTCTCAAGGGCGAGATCGGCAACGCGCGGAACGCCGTCATTTACGGGACATTCGGGCAAGGCATCTGCTGCACCGATGGCGAATGGACGCTGATCCAGCCACCGGATCGCGACAAGCCGCTTTACGCCTACTCGACCATGGTACCAACCACCATCGAGCCGCAGGACAAGCCCGTCGATCATGGGCGCTACATTCCCGGTATCGACATGCCGCAATGGAAAATTCCCATCACTCCCGACGGCCCCGGAGACCGGCGGAACCTCGACAGCCAGCCGCTGCTATTTAATCGACGCTCTGATCCAGAGCAGAAGCGAGACCTCTGGCAGGACCGACCTGAAGAGCGAGAACGAATGCTGCGTCTTATGCGGCAAGTCATCGAACGGTACGGTGCACCGGCCGAACTGTTCCAGAGACTGGGATTGGACTAGAGCCTTTCCTGGTCAGATTGTAGCATTCTGCCGGAGCAGGTTTTCGTCAGGGCAGAGGCGATTGGCGAAGGGCATACACTTTGGTACGTCCGAGCCGATCGCCTCTGCCCTGGCGCAAAGATGCCCGGCCCTTCGGGTTGGCTGAAACGGGCCGGCTGATCGACCGGCCGGCTTGGCCGTAGAGCTTGGCTACGACGCGCGCCGGCCGGTCGACCATCCGACTCCGTTTGAGCCAACAGAATGTTGCAATCTGACCAGGAATGGCTCTAGCTTCGAGGATCAGAGCGCATCGCCGATAGGGCCATCGCCGGTTCGACACAAAAAAAGATGTGAGTGCGCTGTCGAATCCGCCGCGGCTCAAACGTCTTGAGATCGCAGGCGCGAAATGCGGTAGGCTTGCCGCATGCGTCGCGATCACTCTGTCGGCATGGAGGTTATGAAGCCATGGGTGTTTCCTATCGTTGGGTCATCGTCGCCGCGGGCGCATTGATGACATGCGTCGCACTCGGCGCGATGTTCTCGCTGGCGATTTTCCAGGAGCCGATCGCGACGGCGACCGGTTGGTCGCATGTCGGCATAGCGAGCGCGATGACGCTGAACTTCATCGTCATGGGTTTCGGCGGCTTCTTCTGGGGGGCGGCAAGCGATCGCTTCGGCCCGCGCGTCGTCGTGCTGATAGGCTCCGTGCTGCTCGGCCTGGCGCTGGTGCTGGCGAGCCGGGCCGAGACGCTGCTGCAGTTCCAATTGACCTACGGCATTCTTGTCGGACTGGCGGCAAGCACGTTTTTCGCGCCGATGATCGCGGCGACGACCGCCTGGTTCGACGAAAACCGCGGGCTTGCGGTGTCGCTGGTCTCCGCCGGCATGGGCGTTGCGCCGATGACAATCTCCCCTTTCGCGCGCTGGCTGATCTCGGCCTATGAATGGCGGCCGGCCATGCTGATCATCGGCGTTGCCGCCTGGGTGCTGCTGGTGCCGGCCGCGCTGCTGGTCAGGCGCCCACCTGCCGAGACCACTGACACCGGAACCGAGTTCGCGGCCGACGGCGCTCGGCCGCAACTGTCTAAAGTCTTTCGATCGCCGCAATTCATCGTGCTTGGCCTGACCTTCTTCGCCTGCTGCGCGGCGCATTCCGGGCCGATCTTCCACATGGTGAACTATGCGACGATCTGCGGCGTCGCACCGATGGCGGCCGTCAGCATCTACAGCGTCGAGGGCCTGGCGGGACTGGGCGGCCGATTGCTCTATGGCAGCCTTGCCGACAGGATCGGGGTGAAGCCGGTGCTCGTCGCGGGCCTGCTGGTGCAGGCGGCAGCCCTTGCGACCTATCTCTTCGTCAGCCAGCTCGGCGAATTCTACGCGCTCGCAATCGTCTTCGGCAGTGCCTATGGCGGTGTGATGCCACTCTATGCCGTGCTGGCGCGTGAATATTTCGGGCCGCGTATCATCGGCACGGTCTTCGGTGCGGCGACGATGCTCTCCAGCCTCGGCATGGCCTTCGGCCCTCTCATCGGCGGCTGGATATTCGACACCTTCGCCAATTATTCCTGGCTGTTCATCGGCTCCGCGATGGTCGGGCTGGGGGCTGCGGCGATAGCGCTCGCGTTCCCGCCTCTCGCCCGCCAGAAACCGCAGCCGGCCTTCGGCATGGCGCCGTAACAGGCGCCTTGCCAATCCTCACGGGCGGTATCGAGAGTGGACATCGGTGACGACGCCCACTCAAGGTTTTCGCATCGTCGCGATTTTTGCCGCCAAATCGCCAACACCGCAGGCTGCACAGTCGCCTCCACCGTAACAAATGGACGACGAGGCCGGACCGCGATCATTCAGATCCGCTGGCTTGTGTGCCATTCTGGATGGCGAAAGAACAAAGCGTTACAAGGCAAGGAATAACTTGATTCACGCAAAAGTAGAGTTCGTATTGGTGTAGTAGCGGACGATGCGGCGACGCTCTCTGCTAGGGAAGTAACGGCTAAGACGCACCAATCCTTAAATATTCACTTGAGGAACCCTCAGTTCTTCGGCAGTATACTGTTTATTAACTATTGGCTGGGGGCCATGCTGCAGCAATGAGGGTTATAGGGATTGCTCTGGCATGTGTCATGTTGCTGTCGCAGCCGGCTCTGGCGCAGTCTCCTCTCGACGTCATCAGGAGCTTGACCGACGGCGTCACGCGTGATGCTGCGCCACCAGATGCTGGTCGCCGAACGTCTAAACCGATACCGACTCTTCGGTCGCAGCTGACAAGATCGCAAGTGCAACGCCTGCAGCGTGCCCTGGAAGCGCTCGGTTACTATCATGGTCCGATCGACGGAGATGCCGGGGTCGAGACGTGGAGTTCGGTTATAGCGTGGGCACGCGACCGGGGATGGGAGGCTCCAACAACCCTCCGTGTCGCGCATCTCAATTCCCTGGAAGCTGAACGCGCGCAGGGACAGGTTGCAGAACAGGATCGTCCAAGCTCTGGTCCAGAAGATGGGACTGTTCGTCGCGTTCAAACGGCCCTCTCACGGCTCGGCTACTATTCGGGGCCGGTGAATGGGCAGACAGACCAAGCGACCATGGCTGCGATGGCGGCCTGGGCGGCGGATCGGAGCTGGGAAGCCCCGGCATCGATCCGCGAGGCACATGCCGTCAACATGGAGGAGGAGCTCTCCCATAGGACAGGCCCGGTTGTCGGCGATGCGGTCTTGCCACCGTGGCAGCCGGACGACACCGGGATCGGGAGCAAAATCTGCGCCTCCACCGGCTACAGCAAGGTCTGCCTTCGTCTTGCCTGCGATGCCGAAGCCGGTGTGGTCCTTGATTTAGAAGAGGTGGCGGGCTACTCGACACCGTCGGGCTCTGGCGCGGGTCTGACGGTGGATCGAGGCCCTGAGGCAACGCTTCCCCTCGATGGCATCCGCAAGAGACCGGTCCTCGATGCCGCTCGTGATGCAGCGCTCATCGCCCGCCTTTCCTCCGGGCGGTCGCTGAACCTCAAGTTGGGGACATGGTCGATGTCCTTCGGTCTCGCGCAATTCGGCCCCGAATACGACCGGGTTGGAAAGGCATGTGCTACCCTCGTCGCCCGGCTCCGTAGCGGCCAGGATCCCTACCCTGGGCAGTTCGCCCGCCTTGCCGACGAACTGGCCGAGGTCACCGCGTCCGAAGGAACCTGGACCTCGCAGCCGAATACGGATCTTGCTGGCAATGACATTCGACATGGGCTGGCCGATCCGCTTCTGCGTGGCCTGACGGAAGGCGAATGTATGGCGATCTGCTCGGAAACTGACATGTGCCGGGCCTATACGTTCAACCCGAGCGGCGGGGCATGTTTCCTGAAGTCCGAAAAGGGCTCGCCCAAACCCTACGCAGCCGGAAAGAGCGGCGTTTTCGATGGCCGGAAAGCGGGTTTAGCACCTCCACCCACCCGCGGACCGGGACCGATCGTGGATGGAGCGGTCGGGTGGCGAGAGGGCGAGACACTGGAGGGCTTTCAGGCTCGCGTAAAACAAGCTGCTCGCAGGCTCGGCGGGTCATGCGACGAGGAGAAGGAGACGCTCCGGCGTCTGGCCGAAAAATTCCAATGGACACTGCCGCATCAGGGACCGCTCCGCGCCGGGAACAGTTTTGAAATCGAGTGGTCGGGCAACACGCTCGAAGATCGCATACCGGTTTGGTTCATGGTCAAAGCAGAACAGCCCGTCCGTTTTAAAGGCAAGGGGCATGTCGCGTTGGGTCCTGACGCACCCAATCCGTTCGCGATGAAAACCGGTCTCGGCAAGACACGCGCCATGGTCGCCCTGGCGACGCGTGGCGCCGCAGCGAGTGGTTCAGTTTCAACCATTCCGCTGCAAGCCGGGCCATTGAACCTATCCGTCTCATTAGTGGGCTATCTGCGCGCCTGCGAGGAGGAGATCGTTCTGAAGGAAGAGTCAGAGCGGCTCGAAATCGCACCGGCGCCTGCTGAGATCGTCCTCAACACCGCCGAGGGCCGCGCGGCGTTCACACATAGTATCGATGTCCCTAAATTCTCCCGCCGCATCCTCCTCAACGATACCCGCTTTCTTCTGCTGGATGCGGCAAGCGGGACGGAAATCGTCGAGCGGGCAGGCACACACCTGCAGATCTCGCCGACCCACCGCTTCATCGGCGTCGAGCATAATGGCCGGCTCGACATCGTCGACATGGTCGATGGGCATACGGCTGCGACAGCGGATGCCGGCGACCTTCGCTGGGCGCTCGGCGACAGCGTCGTCTTCACCACGCTCGCGCCTTGGGCGGAGGTGAATTTTTCCTCCACCTTCGGTGATCATTTGCGCATACGGGAGCAGATTACCGGGCCGTCTTGCTGCACCGCGGAACGCGGTCAGACGCGCGTGGCGATCGATCTGGAGAATGCCGCCTACGCCATCTGGGGTGGCGCCGGCTACCGCGTTGGTGCGCTCCAGAACCCGGATTACGCCTCGACGGCAAATTCCTCCGGCGCTTACAGTTCTCAAGGTGGCGAGACCATTCCCCTTCATTTTCATATGTTCTGGTCGCTTGGCATGGTGTCGCCCGTCAGTGTCGCTCGGGAATTCGATGTTGCCGGCGGCTTCAAGACGACCAGTACCTGGGAAGACTGGGAGGTCGCGGACGCCGACAGCCGCCGCCCCCGCGATTTTACGGAGAGCCTGTCGCGCACATTGGGCAAAATTGAGCTTCAGGCAGTCATGATCGATACGGCCGTGGCATCGAACGACCAAGGCTCCATCAGAGCCGGCAACGACACACCTCTCGCCGCAGCCTTGCCCGAACAACTCTTGCGCCTCGGCGTCGCGCTCGATCCAATGGTCGACGGTGAACGCCTCGTCGCGTCCTACGCGGCAGGTGAGAATAGCGACCTTCACGCGCTTGATCGTGACAAGCGGCTGAAACGATCCGCAGAGGCGATGGGGCGCTTCCGCCGCGAGGCGGAGCGTGCGGGCTGGCGCTTCGACTGGGCTCTGCCCGTCGGGGACGAGGGTCCGATCTCCGACTGTGAACATCTTCTGCTCGGAGAATCCTCGAACACGGGGGGCACGGGCTCGCTGTTAGCGCCTCGCGATGTTGTCGAGGTCTCGACGGTCCGCACGTCTCGCGGGCCAGTATGGGTGGCGCGTGCGGAGTGTGTCGCGGGCGCGACGTTCGGGAGCCTCAGGCCCTATGCTGCCCTTTACGTCATGGATATCGCGCGCCCCGCGCCGGCGGCGAGTGCGGCACTTCAGGCGGAAGGCGCATTTTTCTTCGAAAACAATGCCCATCGTCTGTGGTACGAGCACTCTTTTCGTATCAAAGCCAATGACGACCTTCTGCTGACCTATGCGCCCGGCAACGGCGTCATTACCGTGCGTGACCGCGCAACGCAGAAATTCCTCTGGATCGGCGAGAATCTTCCGAATGGCGATCTCCTCGTCGAGGCCTGGTTGACGAAAGACCGTCGCCATGCGGTGCAACTTAATTCTGACGGCAACTTCTATATTCACGCCATTCTAGACGATAGGCAGTCGCTCCTGTCCGGGCGCATCGCCGACGACGAGATCGCGGTCTGGACCAAGGACTACTTTTACGACGCGACAGCCGAGGCCGCCGCCCTCATCGATCTGAAGTTTCCCGGTAGGGTTGGACAGTATAGTCTCGACCGGTTTGGCACGGCGCGCCTGGTTCCAGATCTGGCGCGCGCTGTCCTTGATCGCGGGCAGACGCCGCAGGCCGTCTCCGAGGTGGGCGTACCGCCGTCGTTGACAGGCGAGATCGCGCTCGAGGAAAACGGCGGTCGCGTAAGAGCCGTATTGCACTTCGATCCGGCCGAGACGGTGCATATGTCCGTTTTTCAGGACGGTGTGCTGACCGAAACGGTTGATGCGGCCACCGTCGCAAATGCAGTGTCGTTCGAGAGGCTCAAGGACGCGCGTTGGGTGTCGGTCATCGGATTCAATTCTGCGGGCCTGGCGAGCCTCCCGGTATCCGCTGATCTCGGCGAGCCTCTTGCGCGCCGTGCGGTCACCCGCGCGCTCGTCATCGGCGTGAACACTTACGAGGATGAGCGCCTCCGTTCGCTCAACTACCCTCTGCGCGATGCAGGCACGGTGCTCGAAACGCTGACCGAGCCGCTTGGCAAAGAGCCACCGTTCCGCGGCGAGGTAGGGCCGAAGGACAGGCGTGCCACGCCCGAGGCCATACTGGAGGCGACGGCGCGACTGCTGGACGGGCTGGCCCGTGGGGACCACGCGGTCCTGTTTCTGGCCGGCCATGGCATGCAGGATCGCAATGGGCGTTTCTATTTCGCGACGTCGGCCACCGATCCAACGGATCTCGAACACACAGCCTTGCCTTTCGACCGGCTGGCCGCGCTGTTCGAAAGGACCGAGGCGCGCATCACCATCCTTCTTGATGCCTGCCACTCGGGCGCCGCGGGGACCGGGTCTTTCACCACCAACGACGATCTCGCCAACAGCCTCGCTGCCCTCAGATCCAATCTCACCGTTCTCGCCGCTGCGAAAGGGCGGCAGGAGTCGCTCGGGCGGCGCGAGGTCGGGGGCCTGTTCACCAACGCGATCGTTACCGTCCTCGGAAAGGAACGCGATCGTTATGACCACAACCATAATGGTCGCATTGAGGCCTCCGAACTGTATCGCGGCGTCAAGACGCTGGTTTTCGCGGCGAGCGACGGCAAGCAGACACCCTGGATCATCAACAGCCGACTGGTGGGAGACTATGCCCTCTTTTAGATTTCGCGACGCGTATAAAGCGGTTGCGGTCCTAACCGTTGCCATGCTGCTTCTGCCTCCGGCGGCCTCCCTTGCTGCGTGCCTCATCTGCGACGAGGTCGTCGAGCTGGATGGAGTGCGGGCAAATTGCTTCCGTCAGGACTATGAAAAGTTTCTTTCAACTGCTCGAAGCGCGGAAACGAGCAATGCGGAGGTCGATCTCTCCGCCTGCGCCGGGGACGACGGACGCGAACGACGCGGTCTTGATCGGATGCCCGGGCTATTACCAGCCGGAAGTGAATCCAGCGCGCGGAACCAGCGTGAGCTACGCTCGGTCTACATTTTCGATGAGGCAAGCCTTATTTGCCTCAAGCGATTGCTGGATGGGCACGAAGGTACGATCGATCCGTCGGTGCGGTTCGATCTGGTCGAGAACTGCAAGCCATGAGCCAGCCATCATCCAAGCGGCGGGTCGGGCTCTCTTTCTTCCACGTTTCGGATGCCGGCTGGTCGCTTCTGAGCAGCATTGTCACCGTAGTGACCTTCGTCGGCGCGGTGGGGGGTATCTTTTGGGCGGTCTTCGAGTACCGCGAGAGCCAGGAGACCGAACGCACGAAATATACGCTCACTCTCATCGAGACATGGGAAACGCAGGGCTATCGGCAAGCCTATGGTGAACTTCGTAAGTTCTATACGGCGTTCATCGAGACGGTCCCGCCCGCCGACAGGAGGACGGCCGAGACGAGCGGACACGCTAGGGACAACCTTCTGCAGTCCTTTAACCGTCGGATCGCGCAGGAGCCCGCGCACCAGGAGCAGGTTAGGGAGGTCGTCTATTTCTTCAACCGGCTTGGTCTTTGCGTGAGCGCGTCGCTCTGCTCCAAGGAAACAACCGCGGTCTTCTTCAATGATACCGTGCAGTCTTTCCTAGATGCTTACGGCCCTTATATCGAAAGCAGCAAGGAAACTTTGCCAGGCCGGGGCGCGACACTTGTCGATCTCTCTCGGGAACTCAATCCCGCTGGTCGGGACTAGGCACCATATCTCCCGCTTTCGTGCATTGCCCTTGGTCGAGTTCCCCTGATAAGACTTCTCATATTCGTTTCATCACCTATGTCCTTGGTTTTTCGGGAGGCAATCGTCGCCATGGTCGAACTTGCGCAATCGCTCGCATCCATCAAGCTGCCGGACCTGTCCGGCAAGGCCGTACTGATCACTGGCGCCTCGACCGGGATCGGCGCGGCGCTTGCCCGCGCCTTTGCCGCTCAAGGGGCCAAGGTCGGCGTGCATTACAATGCCAGCCGCGAACCGGCGGAGAAGCTTGCCGAGGAGATCCGGGCTGCCGGCGGCACGGTGCATCTGATCCAGGGTGACGTGTCGAGGGAAGGCGAGACCGAGCGTGTCGTCGAGGAGACGGCGAAGACCTTCGGTCATCTCGACGGGCTCATCAACAATGCCGGCGGCATGCTGGGGCGCAAGCCGACCTCGGACTATACCGACGCGCATTACGCCGCGGTCATGGACCTCAATGCCCGCTCGGTGCTGGCGGCAACGCGTGCGGCGCATCCCTGGCTGAAGAAGCAGGGTGGCTTCATTATCAACACCACCTCGATCGCCGCGCGCAATGGCGGCGGCAATGGTGCGATCCTCTATGCGGCATCAAAGGGCTTCGTCTCGACGATCACGCGTGGTCACGCCAAGGAATTCGTCGCCGACAGGATCCGCGTCAACGCGGTGGCACCGGGTGTCATCGCCACGCCGTTCCACGAGCGTTATACCAATGACGAGCAGATGGAGCTGCAGCGCAAGTCGATCCCGATGGGGTTTGTCGGCACGTCGGAAGATTGCGTCGGCGCCTATCTCTTCCTCGCCTCGCCGACGCTATCGGGTTACATCACCGGCCAGATCATCGAGGTCAATGGCGGCCAGCTGATGCCATAGGCCCTTCCTTCGGCGCGCAACATCGTTCCTTTTTCCCTTTCACGAGGGAACTTTCGAACCGCCGTTACGTTATCCGCTTGGTCTTTTTACCAAGCGGGGCACCATGAGCTTTTCATTTTCGGAACTCGACTTCCTCAAGCCGGAACTCGGGGCGGAATATATTGGTTCGGGCACCCATTTCGCCATCTTTTCAGCCCATGCGGAACAGATCGAACTCTGCCTCTTCTCGCCTGATGGAAAGAAGGAGGTCGCCCGGCTGCCGCTGCCGAAGCGCGAAGGCGACATCTGGTCCGGCTATATTGCCGGCGTCGGACCGGGCACGGTCTACGGCTATCGCGCTCATGGTCCCTACGATCCTGCCGCCGGCCATCGCTTCAATCCGAACAAGCTGCTGCTCGATCCCTATGCCAAACAGGTGACGGGCGAGCTTAAATGGGACGACGCGCTGTTCGGTTATCAGATCGGCGAGGACGACCTTTCCTTCGACGAGCGCGACAGTGCGCCCTTCATGGTCAAGGGCGTGGTGCAGGACCCGGACTTCGATTGGGCGGGTGAAGAGGCGATCCGCCGCCCCTGGCCCGATACCATCATCTACGAGGCGCATGTGCGCGGCCTGACGATGACGCATCCAAAGGTGCCCGACCGGCTGCGCGGCACCTTTCTCGGCATGTGCAGCGATCCCATCATCGACCATCTCGTCAAGCTCGGCATCTCGGCGATCGAGCTGCTGCCGATCCAGTATTTCCTCGACGATCGTTATCTCCTGGAAAACAACCTCAGCAACTATTGGGGCTACCAGACGCTCGGCTTCTTTGCGCCGCAATCGCGCTACATGTCCGGCGACAAGATCACCGAAATCAAGACCATGGTGAAGAAGTTCCATGCCGCCGGCATCGAAGTCATCATGGATGTGGTCTATAACCACACCGCCGAAGGCAGTGAGAAGGGACCGACACTGTCCTTCCGCGGGCTCGACAATGCGAGCTATTACATTCTCTCCCCCGACGATCCGCGCCATACCTTCGACACGACGGGGACCGGCAACACGCTGAATGTCGCCAACCCGATGGTGATGCGCATGGTTCTCGACAGCCTGCGCTACTGGGTGGGCGTCATGCATATCGACGGTTTCCGCTTCGATCTCGCCAGCACGCTCGGGCGGCAGGATCTGGAATTCGACCGCCAGGGCGGCTTCTTCGGCGCCATAAGGCAGGATCCGATGCTATCGGGCGTCAAGCTGATCGCCGAGCCCTGGGATATCGGCGAGGGCGGTTATCAGGTCGGCGGCTTCCCGCATCCCTTCCGCGAGTGGAACGACAAGTTCCGCGACGACGTGCGCCGTTTCTGGAAGGGTGATGGCGGCATGGTGTCAGAGGTGGCGGCGCGCGTCACCGGCTCGGCGCTGCAGTTCAACCATTCCGACCGGGGAGCGACCTCCTCGATCAATCTTCTGTCGGCCCATGACGGCTTCACGCTGATGGACACGGTCTCCTTCAACGACAAGCACAACGAGGCGAACGGCGAGGACAACCGGGACGGCCATTCGGATAATCATTCCGACAATATGGGTGCCGAGGGTGCGACCGATAATGCCGATATCAACGCCGCGCGGGCACGGCGGCGCCGCAACATGATGGCGACGCTGATGCTCTCCCAGGGCGTGCCGATGATCCTGGCCGGCGACGAGCTCGGCAACAGCCAGGACGGCAACAATAACGCCTATTGCCAGGACAACGAAATCGGCTGGACCGATTGGGCAGGGCTCGACGATCCTTTCCTCGATTTCTGCCGGCAGGCAGTCGCCTTCCGCAAGGCCCATCCCGTTCTGCGGCAGGAGCGGTTCCTGACCGGCGAAACCGGCGAGGACGGCCGCATCGAGATCGCCTGGTACAGACCGGACGGCGGCTTCATGGATGACGATGCCTGGAACGATGATGAGCTGCGGGTGCTCGGCGTCTATCTCTCGAAGAGCGCGAATGCGCCCGAGACCGAGACGATGGATGACCTCTTCCTCATCTTCAATGCCGGCGGCGACTGCGAATTCCACGTGCCGGAGATAAATGGACTGACGAAATGGTCGCGGATTGCCGACACCGGGGCGGAGAGGGATGCTTTCAAGGTTCGCGATCAGGATAATCCGGTCATGGTCTATGCCCAGAGCGTGGCCGTCTTTGCGCCGGAGGGACAGACCGAGCCGCTGAAGGATATGACCAAGGCCGGGCGCCGGTGGTGGTTCCAGTTCGGCCGCAGGAGCAAGTAACGGGTCGCAGAGAACATGAATGCCGAAGCCATCAGCGACCTTGGTCTCGTCTATGTCAGCGATACCGAACCAGGCATCCGCAGACGAAGGAAGGGTAAGGGTTTCAGCTATGTGATGCCCGACGGCACGACCCTTGCCGACGAATTGCAGCGGGCGCGCATCGGCGCGCTCGGTCTGCCGCCGGCCTATGAAAATGTCTGGATCTGCCTCCACGACAACGGCCATCTGCAGGCGACCGGCTTCGATGCGCGCGGGCGCAAGCAATACCGCTACCATAAGGAATGGCAGTCCTTCCGAAGCGCGGGTAAATTCCATCAGCTGATCGAGTTCGGCCGGGCCCTGCCTCGGATACGCCGCACCGTGCTGCGCCATCTCGACACCGGTGCGGAGGATGTCAACGGCGTGCTGGCGGCTTTAACGACGCTGCTCGACGAGGCGCACTTACGCGTCGGCAACCAGGCCTATGTCAGGGAGAACGGCACCTATGGCGCAACGACGCTGCTGAAGCGGCACCTGAAGATCGTCGACGGGCAGATCGAGCTGAAATTCCGCGCCAAGGGCGGCAAGCGTGTCCAGCGCAGTCTCAAGCATCCCAGGCTGCAGAAGATCCTGGAGGAGATAGCCGACCTGCCCGGCCGCCAGCTCTTCGTCTGGAAGGATGAAAGCGGGGCGCTGAAGCCGATCGATTCCGGCCGGTTGAACGCCTATCTGGCCGAGATATCTGGGATTCCCATTTCGGCGAAGACCTTCCGCACCTGGGCCGGATCGCTGGCGGCCTTCGGGGCGGCGCGCGAGGCGATCCTCAGTGGCGGCCGGCCGACGGTAAAGCAGATGTCGGAGGCTGCGGCCGAGGCGCTGCACAACACACCGGCGATCTCGCGCTCGAGCTATATCCATCCGGCGATCATCGCGCTCGCCGGCAACGATCATCCGCTGATCGAGAGCGGCAACGAGCCGCTGCGGGGCTTGCGGGCCGAGGAAAACAGGCTACTTGATTTCCTCACAAGCGAGATCGAAGAATGAGCCCCAGAAATCCGCCGACATCGGACGTATCTTTGACGCATCCCGACCGGCTCTACTGGCCGGATGAGGGCGTGACCAAACAGGCGCTGGCGGATTACTACGCGGCGGTCTGGCCATTTATGGCGCCTTATGTCGTCAATCGGCCGCTGGCATTGCTGCGACTGCCGGACGGGATAAAAAGCCACCAGCGGTTTTTCCAGAAACATGCCTGGAAGGGGATGAATCCGCATATCGAGGAGATCGCCGATCCGCAGGAGGCGGACGGCGAAAAGCTGCTGCGCATCGGCGATTTCGACGGTCTCGTGGCGCTGGTGCAGTCGGCTGTGCTCGAAATTCATCCCTGGGGCACGACGGCCGACAATTGGGAAAGACCCGATATGATCACTATGGATCTCGATCCCGGCGAGGACGTGACCTGGAGCGCTGTCATAACCGCAGCGCTTGAATTGAAGACGCGGCTGGAAGCACGTGGCCTGGCGGCCTTCGTCAAGACGTCGGGCGGCAAGGGGCTGCATGTGGTCACGCCGCTTGCGCCGAAGGCCGGCTGGGCGGAGGTGAAGGATTTCGCCCATTCACTGGCCGAAAGCATGTCGTCCGACGCGCCGGAGAAATATCTGGCAACCGCGACGAAGGCAAAACGCGGTGGGCATATCTACATCGACTATCTCCGCAACGGCCGCGGCAACACGGCAGTCGCGGCCTATTCGACGCGGGCGCGATCGGGTGCGCCGGTTTCGATGCCGCTGGATTGGTCGGAATTGAACGAGGTGAGCGGTCCCGCCGCTTTCACGCTCGGAAACGTGCCGCAACGGTTGGAGACCCAGCCGAGAGACCCGTGGGGAAATTTCTTCGATGCGGCGGTGCCGCTCGAATGAACGGCTCTTAATTCAGCCCGCACCGTCGAGCTCAGGATAGTGCCTGAAAATCCCTTCCTCGTTGAAGGCGAGGCGGCGGTTGGAGGCGAGATAGCGGGCGATGTTCGGACGTTTCGCCACCGCATCATACAGCGCCAGCAGGGCGGGATATTCCGCTTTGCTGTTCGTCATGGCCTTCGGAAAGGCATAGGTCAGACCGGCGATCACCTGGAAGAGCGAGAGGTCGACATAGGTGAGCGCATCGCCGACCATATGGTTGGCGCCTTTCGGGTTCTGCCGCAGCACCCGCTCGAAATAGCCGAGGAATTTTGGAATGCGGTCGCGAATGAAAGCGGCCGAGCGGGCTTTTGCCTCTGGCTTCTGATCCTCGTAGTAGAGCGACATATCGATCGGGTGGTGCGTATCGTGCGCTTCGGCGACGAAATCGGTGACGGTCAGTTGCAGGCCGTTGACGACATGGCGAAGGCCTTCATCCTTAGGCGCAAGGCCGAGCTTCGGACCGAGATAAAACAGGATGTTGGCGACATGCGGGACAATGAGGTCACCGTCCTTCAGGAAGGGCGGTGCAAAGGGAATGTGTGGTTCGCTTTCGCTCTCCATAATGTCGAACATGGCGCCGGTGCCGCGCCCGGGCTGCCGGGTGATGTCGATATAGTCGGCGCCGGCTTCTTCCAACGCCAGCCGCACGAATTCGCCGCGGCCTTGAATGCCGTCCCAATAATAAAGTTCGTATGCCATAGCGCTCAATCTTTCGGTTGACGACCGAAGTCTTTTCGCAGTTCGTCCTTGGCCTTTTCAAGGGTGCCACGCCGCTTTTTCGTCAGCTGTTCGCCGGCGCGATTGATGTAGAAGGTCAGCATCGACATGGCGGCGCGATAAGGGCTCGACTTGCGGCGATCGCTCTCATCGGCAGAGTGCTTGACGGAGCGGGCAATCTTCTTCGGATCGTCCGATTTGAACACGCCTTCCTTCAGGTCCATCGCATCACTGTGCTCGGTGACGTCCTGCGACCATTTCTTCTTCGATTTGGCCATGTCGAAAATCCTTTTACCGGATGCGGTCGGCGGCAAGCCACCGGCTGTCGATCCTTGGTTGGCGGTCGGTTTGCAAAGGGATTGAACCGGTACGGAGCCCAAAAGTTCCGGCCGCGGGCATGGCTTGCAAGCCCCGGATTCGGGAACAAAAGCCGATTTTATCAGGTTTCCGATGGGAAAGCCTGCACACGGGCCGCACATAAGAAGGAGCCGAGAACATGGAAAAACACATCGTCAAAGCCGATGGAAACGGCGCGATCGACGTGAACGGCCAGGTATCGCCGGTCACCTATACCGTCAGCCTCAAGCAAGGGAAGGGGCGTTCCTACGAGGTCGACATCCGCCTGATGGCGCCGCGTGACTGGCTGTTGCTGAGGGGCTTTGAGCGGGATGCCGTGCTGGTCAGTCAGAGCGGCGCGCGCATTCCCGTCTATCACGATGGCGGCAGTCGTCACGATGGCGGCAGCCACCACGATGATGGCCGGCTCGATCCTGCCGACACGCTCTCGATCGAACTGACGGCGCGCGACGACAGCTGCACCAGCGAGGTGGATCTGATGCGCAAATATCCCGAGTTCGACGGCGCCGACGCATAAAGCAGAAGTTACAGCAAAGAACAGAGATACTCTAGGCGCCAGGCCGCTGCTGGACGGCATTCTTGACCGCCTGGTCGAGCGCCGTGCTGCTGAAGGGTTTCGACAGCAGCACCGAGCCGGGGAGACGGTTTGCATCCGGCAGGCTGCTGTTGCCGGTGGCAAAGACCAGGCCGACCGACGGAAAGGCCTCGCGGGCCTTGGCGGCAAAGACCTGGCCCGACATGCCGGGCAGGCCGACATCGGCGACGATGATGTCGACAATGGTGTGTCCGAGGATTTCCACGCCCCTTTCGCCACTATCAGCTTCGATGACGTCATAGCCGAGATCCTGCAGAATCTCGGCAGTATCCATACGGATGAAGGCGTCGTCTTCCACGAGCAGCAGCTTCAGCTTTTCACGGGCGATCTCGGGATGTTTGGGAACGGCCACTGCGACATTGCTGGCCCCCTGGCGGCGTTGCGTCCTGATAGTAAGCACGTGGCGGATCTTGCGGGCGAGTTCCTCGCGCGTATAGGGCTTGGAGAGCAGTTCGAGGCCGGGATCGAGCCTGCCGCCATGGACGATCGAATTTTCGGTATAGCCCGATGTGTAGAGCACGGCGATGTCAGGCAGACGCTCGCGCGCCATGCGCGCAAGCTCCGGGCTCCGCAACGGCCCAGGCATGACGACATCGGTAAAGAGCAGATCGATATGGGCGCCGCTTTCGATCACGGTGAGTGCGCTTTGCGCATCCTTGGCCTTCAACACGTAGTAGCCGAGATCTGACAGCATCTCGACGACGGTGACGCGCACGCCCTCATCGTCCTCGGCGACAAGGATGGTTTCCGTGCCCCCGGCTGCGGGTACGCTGTCGGCGGCCGTGACGCGATCCTCGCTCCGGAACGAGCGGGTCAGGTAGAGCTTGACGGTCGTGCCTTCGCCGATCTCGCTGTAGATCTTCACGTGGCCGCCGGATTGCTTGACGAAGCCATAGACCATCGACAGGCCAAGACCGGTGCCCTTGCCTTCCGGTTTCGTCGAGAAAAAGGGCTCGAAGGCCTGCTCCATCACCTCCTGCGTCATGCCGGAGCCGGTATCGCTCACGGCGAGCACGACATATTGGCCGGCGGTGACTTCAGGATGGGTGCGGCTGTAGGAATCGTCGAGAAAGGCGTTACCGACCTCGATCGTCAGCTTGCCGGCGCCATCCATTGCGTCGCGGGAGTTGATCGCAAGGTTGAGCAGTGCGTTCTCGATCTGGGTCGGATCGGCGAAGGTGTTCCAAAGGCCGCCGGAGACCATGGTCTCGACTTCGATCTCCTCGCCGAGCGCGCGGCGCAGCATGTCGTCCATGCCGGTGACGAGACGGCCGATGTTGATGACCTTCGGTTCCAGCGGCTGGCGGCGGCCGAAGGCGAGCAGCTGGCTTGCCAGCCGCGAGCCGCGTTCGACGGCGGCAAGCGCGTTGGAAATGCGTTCCTTACCCCGGCCGCTATCTGCCACATCCTTGCCGAGAAGCTGCAGATTGCCTGAGATCACCTGCAGCAGATTGTTGAAGTCATGGGCGACTCCGCCGGTGAGCTTGCCGATCGATTCCATCTTCTGCGACTGCTGGAGTGCTGCTTCGGCCTGCTGGCGTTCGGCGATCTCGGCCGCGACGCGGACCTCGAGCATTTCGTTGAGTTTCCGCAGCTGATCTTCCATGTCGCGGCGCTGGTCGATTTCGACTTTAGCGGCACGGAAGAGCCGGATATTGTCGATCGCGACGGCCGATTGGCCGGCGAGGCTGACGAGGCTCGCCTCGGCCGCTTCGGAAAAACGGCCGGGCTGGCCGTGACCGAAGAACAAGCCGCCGATGACGCTTCCGTCGCGTGATTTCACCGGCACGGCAAGATAGCTTCTGACCGGCAGATGCCCCTTCGGCATGCCTGAGTGCGGCGTATTCTGCCCGTAGCGCGGGTCGAGCAGGATGTCGTCGGAGCGCACGATGCCTTCGCCGTCGAAGGTCGGCGCGAAGACCTTGGTATTGCGCGGCATCGGGAATTTCTCGAAGTTCTTCCGATCGACACCGGAGAGCGCATAGAGCATGTAGCTGCCGCCCTCGCCATCGTCGACATTGTAGAAGAAGGCGCCGAATTCGGCGCCGGTCAGCGTCACGCCGGCATCGACGACAATCTGGGTGAGGCGTTCGACACTGGGCTCGGCGGTGACCGCGGCACCCGCCCGGTTGACGACCGCAAGCGCCTCCGATTTCGCGCGCAATTCTTCCAGCGCCGTCTGTTCGCCGCGCTTGGCCGACACCTGGTCGCTGACATCAAGGGCCGCGCAGAGGATGCCGGCGACCTTGCCGTCATCGTCGCGCAGCGGCGTGTAGGAGAAGGTGAACCAGGTGTCCTCGGTGCGGCCGTCGCGGCGCATCGGAATGAGCAGCTCTTTGAAGAGCTGCGAGCTGCCTTCCAGTGTGCTGGCGACGATCGGCGAAAACTGTTCCCAGATATCCGCCCAGACCTCGCGGAAGGGTCTTCCGAGTGCGTCGGGATGGCGCTGCGGGAAAACAGGCACGTAGGCGTCATTGTAAAGAAAAGCGAGCTCTGGACCCCAGGCGACGAATTTGGGCTGGCGGGAATTCAACACCATTTCGGCGATATGCTTGAGAGACGCAGGCCAGCTTTCGACCGGACCGAGACCAACGGCGTGGAAAGCCGGATGCCGTAACAATTCGCCGATTTCGCCGCCGCCTCTCGGCCAGCCGTTCCCGACGCTTCCCATTCAAAATCGCTTCCTTGTCGTCCGCGCACCGGTGTAGCTGGCCACCTCGGGGGTCAGCCCTTCCAAACCGTCAACATAGAGGCTTCCGATAGGAGGGAAAGGGCGCGGTCGAAATATCCTTAACTGCCGGGCGTTCCACACTTTTAGCAGTCAGCGGACGGCCGCCTACAGGCTGTTATTTTCGATAGAGTTTCTGCGATGCGGCGAAGGCGCGGCCGATGTAGACGGAGACCAGTTGCACCGGTGCGCGCGGATCGCGGAAAACCAGCCCGACGAGATTGTCGACGACAAGGATGAACCCGAGCGCGAGACCGAGGTAGAGTAGCGCGGCGATGATGAGGAGCGACATCTCCATCCCTCACACGATCGCAGTCGACACGCGGTTGCTGGCTAAAAAGAGGATTTCGGTATGACCGTCGTTCATGGCAACTTCCTCGTCCCGCCATAAACAGTCATCGTATCTTCTTGTTCCCCGTTATCGGGGCAAGGCTCAACTTTTTTTGGAAACCTCAAAGCTTGCAGCGTCATCCGGCCTCTGTTCACCCCCGCATGGAAGCCCACCCCTGCAATTCAATATCGCACAACCAATTCAGGCATATGACAAAAAGGATCAAGGGCGTCGAGTCGACGCCCTTTTTAATCGAGATGCTCAGTATTCTAGTGTTCAGGACGCGGTCTTGCGGCTCGCGGTGCGCTTCGGCGCCGGCGTGACCACGCCATTCGTCTTGGCGCCCGTCGCAGTGCGCTTCGCCTTGGGCTTGACCTCTTTGCCGTTGGGAGACGCAGCCGAGCCCTCGAGCGCGTCGCGCTCGTGTCGTGCCTGTTCCCAATGGATGGACTCTCGCCCTGTCGGATAACCCTCTTCTTCCCAGAGGGTGTATGCACGTTTTTTGATCCACTGTTCCCGAGTTTCTGCCATCGCTGATCTCCAGTCACATGATGCCGTCGTTCGAACGCGATACTTCTTGGATGGTTCCAGAGGAGGGGAGCTCTTTCAAGCGAAATCGCGCCGCAACCTGAAATATTTCGCATCGCAGCATATTAGGGTTGAGAATCGGCACTCATGCGGGCCGAAACGCCGCCGCCTTGTGCAGATCTGAGACGAAATCCCGGCGCTGCTCCGCCTCGTCGCGGATGCGCAAGCGGTTTTCCGGATGCAGGATATGGCCGCGCTCCGGCGTCAGCTTCACCTTCGGCCCGAGCAGCGCATAAAGCGCGGTAGCACCGAGCGTGACGACGAGCTTCGGCTGCAGGATGCTGAGCTCGGCGCCGAGCCACCAGGCGCAACGCCTGATCTCGCCGGCATTCGGTTTGCAGCCGCCGTTTGCCGCGCGGCGTGAACTTGAAGTGCTTGACGGCATCCGCCACTTCGAGCGCCAAGGCCGGACCGACGTTTGCGGCTATGTTCATGATGGCGATCCTCAGTCTCCTCGGGATCAATCGATCCGTGCCGGCATCGTTCCCGCAATGGAATGGGCAGCGCGCTTTCAAATGGACAGGAGGGGGATAGCTTTCGGCGCATTCGCGCGGTCCCGGGCCGGCAAAATGGTCACGGCGAAAAAATTCGCGTCATGGGAGAGCGGCGGCGCGATTGAACGCCGGCGTTTCGCGGCTATATTGGCCAGCGATGTTCTATCTCCTGTCGACCTACTGGCCGCATATCCTCTTTGTCGTCTCGATCGCCATGGGGGCCGCGGCGGCGATCCATGCCGCCATGACCAAGGAGGAAGTGCGTGCCGCGATCGGCTGGGTCGGCGTTATCATTCTGTCTCCGATCATCGGCGCGGTACTCTATGCGATTGCCGGCATCAACCGCATCCGCCGCAAATCGTTGAGCGTCCGCCGTGACGCGCTGCTGCTTGCGGCCGAATTCGACGAGTTGGAGACCTTCGACGCCGAGGCAGAGACGGTGATCAGTCAGTTCGGCCGCCGCTTTGCGGCGCTGCAGACGCTGGGCGACCGGGTGACGCGCAATCCGCTGACTTCAGGCAATACGATCGATGTGCTGGAAACCGGCGACGAGGCCTATGCGGCGATGAAGACCGCCATCGACGAGGCAACGCGCAGCATCCTGCTTGAAACCTATATTTTCGACCGCGACGCTGTCGGTCTTCGCATCGCCGATGCGCTGATTGCGGCGGTCAGGCGTGGTGTGGAGGTCCGGGTGCTGATCGACGCGGTCGGTGCGCGTTATTCGGTGCCGAGCATTCTCGGCCATCTGAGGGAAGGCGGCGTCACGGTTGCCGTCTTCAACGGCAATGTCATCATGGGCTTGCGGCTGCCCTATGCCAATCTGCGCACCCACCGCAAGATCCTGATCGTCGACGGGAAAATTGCGCTGACGGGCGGAATGAACATCAGGGCGGGCTTCAGCGAGGAGGCAACAGGCGAGAGCTTTGCCCACGACACGCATTTCAGCGTCACCGGCCCTGTCGTGGCCGACCTTTTCGACCTCGCCGCCGAAGACTGGCGCTTCTCCACGCAGGAGTTGTTGAACGACGAGCCCTGGCGCATCGAACCGCCGCAGCGCAGCCCCGGCGATCCCATCCTGATGCGCGTCGTCGCCTCCGGCCCGGACCGCAGCGTCGAGACCAACCATAAGATGCTGATGGGCGCCTTTTCCGTGGCGCGCCAATCGATCCGCATCATGTCGCCCTATTTCCTGCCGGACCGTGAACTCATCAGCGCCCTGGTGACGGCGGCGCGGCGCGGCGTCGAAGTCGATATCGTCGTGCCTGCGGTCAACAACCTCGTGCTGGTCGACCGGGCGATGACGGCGCAATTCGACCAGATCCTCAAGAACTACTGCCGCATCTGGCGCTCCACCGGCAGCTTCAGCCATTCGAAGCTGCTGACGATCGACGGCACCTGGGCCTATGTCGGCTCTTCCAATCTCGACCCGCGCTCGCTGCGGCTGAATTTCGAGGTCGATCTCGAAGTGCTGAACGAGGGCTTCGCCGCCGAGATCGACGAGCATATCGAGGAAACCTTGAAAACGGCAACGCCGGTGACGCTTGAGGGGCTGCAGGCGCGACCCTTCGCGGTGCGGCTGCTCGAGAAGGTGCTATGGCTGGGGTCGCCCTATCTCTGACGGATTTTTTGTGATCGGACGTGGCAAGTTCGGCTTGCCTGCATATACTGCTGAGACAAGCCTTTTCGATCAACGGAACAAGTGCGCCTGCCGATGCACGCCAGAAAAGACAGCCTTCCCGCCAGCATTCTCGCCTCGATCAGGAGCAGGAAAAAGCGGCTCGACGCGGCCTATACGGAGACAAGGCCGCGCAGTGCCGGAACGCTGATCGCCTCCTATAACGTGCACAAATGCATCGGCACCGACCGCCGCTTCGATCCGGAGCGCACCAGCCGGGTGATCCATGAAATCGGCGCCGACGTGATCGCGCTGCAGGAGGCCGACACGCGCTTCGGCGAGCGCACGGGCATTCTCGATCTCGGACGGCTGGAGCGGGAGACGGGGTTGATCCCGGTGCCGGTTGCCGGCATGGCGAAGGCGCATGGCTGGCACGGCAATGTCGTGCTCTTCAAGAAGGGGCTGGTGCATGACGTGCATCAGGTCAAGCTGCCGGGGCTGGAGCCGCGCGGCGCGCTCGTTGCCGAGATCGAACTCGAGAAGGGCGGGGTGCTGCGCATCATCGCCGCGCATTTCGGATTGCTGCGCCATAGCAGAGCCCAGCAGGCCCGCATGCTGGTCGAACTGATCAATAACAGGCACGAGATGCCGACCATCCTGCTGGGGGACCTCAACGAATGGCGGCTCGGCGACCGTTCTTCGCTCAACACCTTCCAATCCGCCTTCGGACCGCTGCCGCCCGCCGTCCCGAGTTTCCCCGCCGGCCTGCCGCTTCTGGCGCTCGACCGGATCATCGCCAACCGCAAGGGGATCATCTCGGAGGTGGAAGCCCATGATACGCCACTGGCGCGTATCGCCTCCGACCACCTGCCGATCAAGGCGCTGATCGATCTGGAACCGGTGCCGGGCTGATGTCATGGCGACAGTCGGTGCTGTCGCCGTTGTCACTTCGGCCGGCGCTTTCACCTGGCCATGGCTGAAACGTCACCAGCCGGATGGCGTTCAACATGATCTCGAATATCCGCTTGCGCATCGATATCTCTCCTTAGCGATCATATGCCGCCTCTTGCCTCGCGCCTTCAAACGAGCTTATCGTCGGCCTCGAATGACTTGAGGTTATGGATGAAGCGTGGACGCCTGCCATTGACGGCCTTGCGCAGTTTCGAGGTCGCCGGCCGTCTCGAAAGCTTCACGCTGGCGGCGCAGGAGCTGTTCATCTCGCAGGCAGCGGTCAGCCGGCAGATCCGCGAGCTGGAGAGTTTGCTGGGCGAAGCGCTCTTCGAGCGCCGCCATCGCGGCGTCCATCTGACCACTTCGGGCAGCAAGCTGCTGGCGATCCTGACGTTATCCTTCGACCGGATCGACGAATGCCTGGAGGAAATCCGCAGCCGGCCGGCAACGGCAGCGGTGACGATCAGCGCGGAACCCTCCTTCGCGGCCTGCTGGCTCGTTTCCCGTCTGCCGGAGTTTCGGGAACGGCATCCTGAGATCGACGTGACGATCGACGCCGATTCGCGCCTGATCGAGTTCCGGGGCGGGCAGGCCGAGATTGCCATCCGCCACAGCGCCAGCGTGACCGCCTGGCCGAGGACGGAAAGCGGGCATCTCGCCGATGTCAGGATGGTGCCAGTCGCCGCGCCTGCGCTGCTCAAGGCAGGGCCTGCGATCGACCGCCCGGAAGATATGCTTCGTCATACGCTGTTGCATGAGGAGACCCGCGACGTGTGGCTCCGCTGGTTCCAGACGGCAGGCATCGCCATGCCGGAAACCGCGCGGGGGCCGGTCTATGCCGACAGCGGGCTGGTCATGCAGGCCGTCCTGCGCGGGCAGGGCATAGCGCTGATGGACGATATCTTCGCCGAGGAAGAGATCAGGGCGGGGCGATTGCTTCGCCTGTCCGACCTTGCCGTTGCCCACGGCGCCTACTGGCTGGTCGCGCGTAGTTTCGAGCGGCTCGCCCCGCCCGCCTCACTCTTTGTTCGCTGGATCAGCTCCCGGATCGAAACATTCTGAAGGCGGCTATCGGCAGTGACGCTCGACCTCGGGCATCGAAGGCTTCATTGAAGCCGTTTCGCAGGAGGTTGCCCCCTTCGGCATCGAATTCATCATCGCCGAGCCAGGTCCGGCGCGGACCGATTTCGGGCGCGGCTTGGTCGCGCCGCAGTCGATGGAAGCCTATGACGCGACGCCGGCCGGCGAAATCCGCCGCGCCATCGCCGACGGCAGGTTCGAGGCCAAGGGTGACCCCGTCAAGATGGCGCAAGCGATGATGGAGGCTGCCGAACAACACTCGGCTCCGAAGCGGCTGGCGCTTGGCGCCGGTTGCTACACCTCGATCCGCAAGGCGCTGGCCGAGCGGTTGGCTACCCTCGACGCCTTCAAGGAGGTGTCGATCTCAGTAGACGTCGATAGCTGACCCACGGCCAGCAAATGTCGCTGCCGGCGCCGGCCGGGTCGATGTCAGCCGGCGCCGTATGTCCAATCCTGCAATTGGCGCTAAAGGGCGCCCGCTGCCTGCAGCAGCTTGCGATCGAGATCGACCGCCACGCGGGGCTCCTTGTCGAGGACCATGGTCGCTGGTTTGTCGGTTGTATAGGCCGGCCAGTCGGGCAAGCCCTCGGCGCTCGGCTTGCCGTTGCGCGCGAAGTTGACCCAGGCCTGGCTCACCTTCCTGGAAAGCGCCAGCGCGTCGCTGCCACCGCCGGTCGATGTCTTGACCAAGGCGGCGTTTGCAAACACGTAGGGCAGTTCCGCACAATGCCAGGCCATGGCAATCCCATCCAGGACCGGTGACTCGTAGGCAAACATGTAGGAGTAGACCGGAGCCCCGTTCTGCTTTGCCTTCAGGTCGAGATCACGGATGGCTCCCGGCCGGAAGCGCAGATCGAGGAAATAGGCGTCGGCGATCTTTTTCTCGGGGTAGGCGGCCATGAATGCCTTGCCGACCGCGTCGGCCTTGTCGGCGAAGCGCTCCTTCAGCTTGGCCTGAGACTTGTCTTCGTCCCAGTTGTTCTTGTTGTCGGCAAAAAGCTCGCCCGCCTTGTGACTGATCACCGTCTCGAACTCGTTGAGGGTGTTCCCGACCATCAGGGGAATGTCCTTGGCCTGGTCGACCCACTCTGTCCCGACAGGGTTCGCGGGAATGTAGTCGCCGTCCTGAACAGGTGCGTAGCGGGCGTCCTTCGCACCCTTGGCGGCCGCGTCTTTGACGGCTTTGTCGGCTGCGGCAAGGAGATCGTAGTAGTCGATGTCGGCAAGCTTGTCGATTTCCTCAGCCTTGAGACCGAGGTTGGCAAGCGTCAGTTCGGCCACCTTCCGCGAGGATGCCTGATCGACGACGGAATCGGTCCGGGAGCCGCTCTGGACGATGGCCTTCTGGAAGAGGCCCTTGGCTGACGGCGTCCCCATCAGGGCGCGCACCTTGTAGCCGCCGCCGGACTGGCCGAAAATCGTCACGTTGCCGGGATCGCCGCCAAAGGCCTCGGCATTGTCGTGGACCCATTTCAGCGCAGCAACGAGATCGGTGACGCTGGCATTGCCCGACCGTTTATATTTCTCTCCGTAGGCGGAAAGATCGAGGAAGCCGAGCACGTTGAGCCGGTGGTTGAGGGTGACGACGACGACATCGCCGTCCTTGCTCAGATTATGGCCGTCATACGAGGTCAGCTCGATGCCGGAGCCATTGGTGAAGCCGCCCCCATGGATCCAAACCATGATCGGCCGCTTCTTTCCGTCCTTGATCGCTGGCGTCCAGATGTTCAGAAACTGGCAGGCTTCGCTCATCGGCAGATAGCGGTGCGGATTGAAGAGTTCGTCGCCGGCCACTTCCTTCATGCGGGGGATGAAGCAGTTCTCACCATAGGTGACTGCGGGACGGATGCCTTTCCAAGGCGCGACCTCTTCCGCTGGCATGAAGCGGTCGGCATGTGCATAGGGGACGCCAAGATAGCTGTAGATGCCATCGTCGAGTGCGCCGACGAGACTGCCCTTGTTGGTTTCGACGACCGTCTTGCTCTGCGAAGCAACAAACTCTTCGGCGAGAGCGGGCGCGCCGACAATGGAAGCTGTCATCGCCGCCAGCGCGGATATCAAAGCGCAATAATATAGGAACGTCCTTTTCATCAACTTATCCTCTTGTCGTTGATTTCGAGTTTCAAAAGCCCGACGGCCGCCATCCCCGGCCGTCGGTGACTAACTAGGTCGGCGCCGCCGCTTTTTCAGGCCACAGTCGGTTTGCTGGAGAGGGGATCACGCCGGAGGGTTGGACGGGTCTTCTTGCCGGCCGGCCTCCAATGAACCAGGAGATGCGACGCAGCGTGGGCCGCTTCTGCGCGTTTTGGTTCTGCCCGACGTCGAGCTTTTTGAGCGTGCATGATGGAACACCACTCGGTGGCCGAGTGGTGGCGATTGGCCAACTATCCGCACAGGCACGGCGAGATACATGGAAATCTCGCCGCTTGCCCGGACTGCGCTAGCGTCCGCCACTAGTCAGAAGGATGACGAAGGGACCACGCCGATCGTTGGGACGGGTGGTCTGTGCTCCGGCACCTTGTTTCCTTGCTCGTCGCTGGCGCTCAGTGCCTCGCGCACTTCATCCTCTTCCCAACCCGCCTCGATGGCGGAAGCCACGAGCGTTTCGATTTTCTCGGTTTCCGAGTTGTGCGAAGTCTCATCGAGGTGGCGTCTGGCGGTCTCGAGACACTGACGGAGGTTCGAAGCGCGGCTGGCGTCGTTACGGTCGTAGCTTGGCGATGCGACGTAGGTCATTTGGAAGCTCCCTGCTGATCGAGAGGAACACCTGAAGAGAGAGCCGGTTCCACTGCGTGTCTTCGGTAAGCGCGACCCGGGTGCCGCCTCGGGGACTAACGGAACCTACCCGCGCCGGCGCGCCTGCATCCGCGGCTCCGGAAATCAATGAGACTTCGACCTTTCGTGACCGACTAAGGGACATCGGATCATGTACCCTGAGACCATTTCGGAGGTGCAAAGGGAATTGTGGAGCGGCGGGCCAACCTACGAACAAACACCCCTTGACGTCTTTCGCTCTTTGAGAAATGCTAAGATGTCAGACCAATTTCAGAGGTCGGCTGCCTGATAAGAAAATGGGGAACCATGAAGGCAAATAGCAGCGACAGGCCGGTGATCCGGCCGCTTCCGGTC